>JAEEJD010000024.1 GCA_016281675.1 Lachnospiraceae bacterium | reverse complement strand
TCCCAGCAGTATGTGCACAGCTTTGATTTGTCGATGCCCACTGACTTGACCATATCGTCGAGGCGGTGGAACCGAAGTGACGTAAAGCCGAGCTGTTTCCTGATCTCCTCAAGCATCTCACTGTAATTCCTGCTGTCGGGATCGGCATAATCGGCAAGCACTTCTTCCGAAACGTTTTCCCCTTCTCTTTCCCTTATAACACGTCTCGTTATAAGATCGTATTCCGAATTCGATCTGGAGAAATTCAGGAACTTACATCCGTATAACAGAGGCGGACATGCGGGACGTACATGTACTTCTCTGGCACCGCTGCTGTACAGGAACTCGGTTGTCTCGCGAAGCTGCGTTCCTCTAACTATCGAGTCATCGATAAGAAGAAGCGACTTGCCCCTTATAAGCGTATCAACCGGAATGAGCTTCATGTGCGCGATGAGATTTCTCATGCTCTGATCCGTAGGCATGAACGATCTGGGCCATGTCGGAGTGTACTTGATGAAAGGTCTTGCAAAAGGAATTCCGGACTTGTTGGCATAACCTATCGCATGGGCGATACCCGAATCCGGAACACCGGCTACGATATCGGGATGCACATCGTCTCGATCCGCAAGCATCGCTCCGCAGTTATATCTCATATCCTCAACGTTAACACCCTCGTATGTCGAATTGGGGTATCCGTAATATATCCACAGGAACGTACATATCTTCATAACGGAACCCGCAGGCGATACGGTCTCAAAGCCATCCGGCGTGACGTAGACTATCTCTCCGGGGCCGAGCTCTTTTGCATCGGAGTAGCCGAGATTGATATATGCGAAGCTCTCAAACGAGACACAGTAACTGTCATCCTTCTGTCCGATCATGACCGGAGTTCTTCCGTACAAATCCCTGGCGGCATATATTCCTTCGGTCGTCATGATCATCAGTGTGAGCGATCCTTCGACTCTTTCCTGAACGTATTTTATTCCTTCGACAAATGAATCTTTCTGATTGATAAGACACGCCGCAAGTTCGGTCGGGTTGATGTTGCTCCCGCTCATCGCAAGAAACTGCGTGCGTCCTTTCAATACTTCCGCGACAAGCTCGTCAAGATTGTCAATTCGTCCCACGGTCGTTATCGCATACGTTCCGAGATGCGACTGTATCAGAAGCGGCTGAGGCTCGTAATCGGAAATACATCCGATACCAAGATTACCTTTCAGCTCCGCAACATCCCTGTCAAACTTTGTCCTAAACGGCGAATTGGTTATGTTGTGGATCGCACGGTCAAATCCTTTCTCGCCGTATACGGTCATTCCGGCACGACGTGTTCCAAGATGCGAATGATAATCGGTTCCGAAGAACAGATCCCAAACACAGTCTTTCTTTGAAGCAACTCCGAAAAATCCACCCATAGTATTATGCTCCTTTTCTGATTCCCTCTTCTCACCTCAAAGTGATTACGCATTTGCTCGAAAACGCGCTTGCGCTCCTTTCCGGTGCTAGTATATGCCTATAAATATATAAAATCCAAAAGAAACCGCTGAAAAAACTAATGATAATACTAATACTGCTGTTTGTATTTTTTTGTATCCCAGAACTCCAAGCCTGTCGTACCACAGCCCGGCAAATACCGCCAGCAGTGCGGCCGCAGCAGCGGAATATCTGAAGTCCATGGCGGAAAGATTTCCTCCCGAGAATGCGAATGCGATATAGCCGATTACAAACGCGGCAACCCCGACTCCGAGCAGTATCTTGATGCCCGTATCCGGTCCTGCCTCGGAAGAAGCACATGTTCTTACTGTTGCTGTAAGCTGAAGTATTATCACAATAACCGCTGTTGCAAAAAGCATCCAGCCAAGCGCCGTGACAAGCGGCGAAATGTTCGCGAAATCGCCCTCTCCGAACAGCGATGATTTGATCGTTGCAAGTATCAGATTGTATTCGTCATATGCATAGCCGTTTGACTTCATGTAAAGGAACGGCGATGCAGTCCTTACGTCAAACAGCCTCGACACGATACCGACTCCTCCGACGCTCTCTCCGACCTCGGGAATGTATCCCATCGGCATATCGAACAGTATCTTGTTTCTTACCGGCCACCACAGCCCGAGCGGAACGACGATAAGTGCAAACGGTATGAGTTCAAGTATATAAGATATGATCTTTGCTTTATCCTTAAATCGTCCGGTATCGGAAACGATCTTATATATCATCATCGCGCCTACCGGAAAGGCGAGAAGACCCGCGGACAACTTGGCCGACATCGCAAGTCCGATGACGATCGCGAGTGCGATTATCTTTCCGGTCGTCGGATACATGTACCACAGGATCGCAACATACAATGCAACGACAGTGAGCATAACGGACAGTGCATCGTTGTTTATGCTTCCCGACATCAGGATATAGATCGGGTGGGAAGCCACAAGAAGCATCGCAACAAACGTCCCCGATCTTTTCATGTTAAGCTCCCGGCAAATCGCATACACAAATACCATGAGAACACACATGTATATAAGCGGCAGCACCTGAACGTTCTTGTGCATGTGTGCTTCGCTCAATCCGAGTCTGATGTTGATCCACATCCATACCGCGCTTGCGATATGATGAAGCGGCGGCTGAAAGAACGCCCACACACTCCTCGGATCAAAATCCGGAAGCATTTTATTGGACAGGATGTACTCCATGTATGCGGCATGACCTTCACCCGCACCGAAGTCTATAACATCATGCTGCCTGCACCATACAGGCGTATACATCACATATGTCAGTCTGATAAGAACACCGGTCACGATCACATAGAACACACCGGTGCCCGGAAGATTCTTGCGAAATACGATAAGCGCCAGAGCGGTACATATTATCAGGAACGCATACGATGAAGTCTTGATTGTGTCAACGGAAAGATCAAAACAGAATGACACGAAAAGTGCCATGATCAGAATAGCCGCTATCGGTTTAATAACACTGTTATTTTTCATCAGGTTCTCCGGTTCGTTACTGTCCCGACAGATATCCGGCCGCATCCGAAGCATTTTGCGTTCCCGCAAAATCATTTATCACACGTCTGTATATCTCGTTGGCATTATCGGTATCTCCCGACTCCCTGTATGCATATGCAAGGTCCATGAGATAATCCGAATTGTCGGGAGCAAGCTGACATGCTTTCGTATAATACTCGATCGCATTCTTATAATCTTTTGTCTTAAGGGCTTCCTTGGCCGATTCAATGTAATCCTTGAGTGCATCGTCGGCTGCCACTTCCTTCATCTTGGAATAAAGTGCCCTGAACGTCTCCGACGCTTCCGACAGATAATCGGGTCCGATGTTATCAAGTTCCTCCATTACGGAATCCGAATTGGCAGGATCTTCGAGATACATCTGCGCCGCGTGAAGAAGTCTGTCGTTTTCGGTCGCGGCACCCCTTGTTCCCGTAAGTTCTTCTATCTGCCTCGTAAGTTCCTTATTGCTTGCTTCAAGCGTTTCGGCCTTCTTGACCGACTCCTGATGCGATGCCTTTTCGGCAGCGAGTTCTTCGCTTACCGCCATGAACTTCTGATCGTTCTCCTGCGTTGCCATCGTGATCTTCTGCGGGAGTATCAGATACCAGCTTATTGCGATACCGATGACAAGACCGATGACGATATTGATGATACTTGAAAATCCGCGTTTTTCTTTCGGATTGACCGGTTGAATGATCGTATCGTTTCCGTTCTGATAAGTTATGATATCCTGCGGCAAAAGTGCGGGAGAAGCGCCCTTTCCGTCTGAAGCGGCAACCTGTTCCGTGATCAGGTTGTTGATCTCCTTTAAATATCTTTGCGTGGTGATATCGTTCCTGTCGATCCTGATCGCGCGAAGAAGTGTCCTTCTTGCTTTTTCGTAATCCTTAACTTCGATGTACAAAAGCGCAAGGAGTTGATAACCGCTTATAAGATTCTCATTGATGGAGAGAACTTTTTTAAGCTGGACCATAGCCAGATCCTGACTGTTCTGGTAACAGTAATTGAGTGCCTGGTTATACTTTTTGATGGTCTGGTTGATCGTATCGAGACGCGAAGGATTACTCTGCAGATAATTGATATATTCGTCCGCAATGTTCTTCTTGCTCTCGTAGTTCTTGCTTATTATCCACTCAGAAAGAGCCGGAACCACCTCACCTCTTTCGAAGTAACACAGTCCCAGCAGATTTCTCGCATCTATATTTCTCTTGTTGTATTTGAGACTTCTGTTAAGTGCGATTATCGCTCCGGAGATATCACGGACGTTGGCCTTTGCAAGACCCTCGTTGTAATACATGTTCGACATGTGGCAGATGCGCCTGTATACCCTTACATCCGCACCGCATGATGCGCAGAAGTCTTCGCGGCCAAGACGGTTGCCGCAGTTATAGCATTTCATAATCTCTCGTTCTCTTTTTCTCTACGCATCATTTCGATCATGATATCAGTCATGTCGGTAAGTTCATGTTCCCTTACCGCACTTTCGACTTCTTCGATCTCCATGCTCTCATGAAACTTTTTCAGTTCTTCCTCAAAATTGATCATAACGTTCTAACCTCTATCTCACCGGACCCTTCGGGCCTGAAGAATTTAACGTGTGTCATGGGATTTTTGAGCGCAAGCTCGGTATTGTCTATCCGGACGGTCACACCGGGATAGACCGTATCCTCGATGAGGACAGCAGCCTCGCCTCCGAGACTCATCGTCTCCTCTATCTCTTTAAGTTCCTTCTCTACGTGTTCCAGTAGTCTCTCATCGCGCTTCAGTCTTCTTGTAAGCTGACTGATCTTCGCATCCTTGACTTCCTTCGGATCGTTCGTCAGGCGCACATCCCTGATCTGTTCTATCTCAAACTTCGCCTTCTTGATACTGTCTCTTGCACTCTCGGCCTTACCGCTTAACAGGTGATGACGTCTGTCGTAATCATCGCTTATTCCCGATGCGATCACGGTCCTGATCTCGGCACGGTTACCCGCCTGTGCCGTCGATACAGCACCGACACTGTAATTGATCCCGCCGATTATCGCACCGCGCTTTCCTTTGACAACGACGGATTTGCCCGCGGAGATCGTGGAGTTAAGGATTATGTTTGCCTCGACGCTTCCCTTTGCTTTGACATCGGTGAATTCGATAAAGTTCGCATATATGTTTGCACCCGAAATGAGCTTGGCTTTTCCTCCGCCCTGCATGCCTTTTTTAAGGACGATATCGCCCTCCGCGATTATCGTTGCAGCCTCGACCGAACCGTCGACCGTAACCGATTTCGTCGCCCTTATAAACGTACCCGTCCTCACGTTTCCGTGGACGACCACGTCACCGCGAAAATCAATCCTGCCGGTAACAAGATCGAGGTCTTTGCGCAGTTCATACAGGTCTCTTATATGAAGTTTGAAATTATCGTATTCAACCCTGCCTTCCATATTGGCGGTATACGTGTTACCGTCAAACGAAACGTCGAACCCGGAACCTTTCAGTGCAGGAAGTTCCTTGGCGGGTTTGCATCTTATCTCACGATTCTTGACATCGAGCCCGCTGCTTCCCGGGACAGCCGGATGATATACGGCGAGAAGATCGCCCGGACTGACAGACTGGATGACGCTCATACTCTGATAATCTACGGAGCCGTCCGATCTGATCGTCGGATGCTTGATCTCTCCCGTCGAGAACAAAAACTCGTATGACCCCGGAACCGTTTCAACCATGCTCCTGCCCTTGGCCATAACGATGTCTTTGTAATATGTCTTCTCTTTGATGGCTTTCTCGATCTCGGAATAAACGAGACCCGAAACGACTCCATTGGCGCGCAGGAACAGCACAACATCTTCCGTTGTGATATGCTCGTCCGCCTTCGGCTCGGTCATAAGGACCGTTGCACTCATGCAGTCATTCGATATGTTGCACTTCCATTTGGTTGTATCAACAGCCATCAGTTATACTCCCGTTTTACATACCCGGCCGGATCAGCCGAGTGCGGCAAGTCTTTCCTCAACCTGCTTGTAAAGCAGCGTGTACTTCTCGAGCTTTTCTTTCTCTTCGTTTATCTTTGCTTCCGGAGCCTTGCTGATGAACTTCTCGTTCGAGAGCATTCCCTCACATCTCTTGATCTCTCCGGCAAGTTTATTCTTCTCTTTTGTCAGACGCTCGATCTCATCCTTGATGTCAACAAGTTCCTCAAACGGAATATAGATAACGGCATTTGCTATCATGACCGAAACCGCATCGTCCGATATTCCGGTCTTGTCCTTCTGGATGTCGAGGCTCGATGCGCTTGCAAGGCTCGTGAAGAACACACGTCCTTTTTCAAACGCCGCAGCCACTTTTTCATCGCCTGTTACAACGAACACCTTCGCTTTCTTCGCGGGTGCAACGTTCATCTCGCTCCTGATGTTCCTGATACCGCGTACCGCTTCCTTGATGAGTTCGATCTCGGCTTCATCCTCCTCGTACTCCCATTCCTTTTTGTAAACGGGCCACGAAGAGATCATGATCGATTCGCAGCGGTCGGCATCGCCTTCCGTGAGCGTGCAGTATATCTCTTCGGTGATAAAAGGCATATACGGATGAAGAAGTTTGAGCGAATCGATGAGCACGGTCTTGATCGTGTACAATGCCGCATTCGCACTCTTCGCATCATCTGTGTTATAGAGACGCGGCTTTACCATCTCTATATACCAGTCACACAGAACATCGTAGATAAAATCATATACCTTCTGAACCGCGATACCGAGTTCATACTTCTCCATGTTGTCGGTCACTTCCCTGACAACCTTATTGAGCTTTGAGTATACCCAGCGGTCAACCGGCCACAGATCTTCATCGGAAGGCTTCGTGATCTCTTTGCCTTCCATGTTCATCATTATGAATCTTGAAGCATTCCATACTTTGTTTGCAAAGTTTCTCGAAGCTTCAACTCTCTCGTCGGTAAAGCGCATGTCGTTACCCGGAGCGTTACCGGTAACGAGCGTGAAACGAAGTGCGTCCGCACCGTACTTTTCTATAACCTCAAGCGGATCGATACCGTTTCCGAGAGACTTGCTCATCTTCCTTCCGAGTCCGTCCCTTACAAGTCCGTGGAACAGAACGGTCGAGAAAGGCTTCTTACCCATATGCTCATATCCCGAAAAGATCATCCTGATGACCCAGAAGAATATGATATCGTAACCCGTGACAAGCACGTCGGTAGGATAGAAATAATCGAGCTCCTCCGTCTTCTCGGGCCATCCGAGTGTCGAGAACGGCCAGAGCGCAGACGAGAACCATGTATCAAGAGTATCCTCGTCCTGTGTTATGTTTGTCGATCCGCAATCGGGACATTTCGTGACCGCTTCACGCGCTACATGCATCTTGCCACAGTCGGCGCAATAGTATGCGGGGATCCTGTGACCCCACCAAAGCTGACGGCTGATGCACCAGTCACGGATATTGTCGGTCCAGTTGTAATATGTCCTGTCCATTCTCTCGGGAACAAGCTTGATGTCACCCGACGAGACACCTTCCCGCGCGGGCTTGATGAGTTCGTCCATCTTGACGAACCACTGCTGCTTTACGAGCGGCTGTATCGTCGCACCGCATCTGTCGTGTGTTCCGACATTATGCGAATAATCCTCGATCTTGACAAGAAGTCCTTCGGCCTTAAGTTCTTCAACGATCGCCGCCCTTGCATCAAGGTCGGTCATTCCTTCATACTTTCCGCCGTTTTCGTTTATCGTTCCGTCATCGTTCATGACGTTTACGATCGGAAGATCATGGCGCTTTCCGACTTCGAAGTCGTTAGGGTCGTGTCCCGGAGTGATCTTAACGACACCGGTTCCGAATTCCATATCGACATACGTATCCTCGACAACGGGGATCGCCTTGTTCACGATCGGAAGCCATACGCTCTTACCGTGGAGATGCTTATATCTGTCATCGTCGGGATGAACCGCAATGGCCGTATCACCGAGCATCGTCTCTGGACGGGTAGTTGCAAAGGTGAGAAAATCACTTGATGAGGGTTTGCCGTCATCTCCCATGATCGGATACTTGATGTGCCATAAATGTGAAGGCTGCTCAACATACTCAACCTCAGCATCCGATATCGATGTATTACAAACGGGACACCAGTTAATAATCCTGGCACCCTTATAGATCAGTCCCTTGTCGTAGAGATTGACGAACACTTCTGTAACGGCTTTGTTACAGCCTTCGTCCATCGTAAAGCGTTCGCGTTCCCAGTCACACGAACTGCCCATTCGGCGAAGCTGCTTCGTGATCCTGCCGCCGTATTCGTCTCTCCACTCCCAGACTTTGTCGAGGAACTTCTCGCGGCCCAGATCATGCTTATCGATGCCCTGCTTCTTAAGTTCCGACATTACCCTGACTTCGGTCGCGATACTCGCATGATCGGTTC
>JAEEJD010000205.1 GCA_016281675.1 Lachnospiraceae bacterium | reverse complement strand
GCTGTTTGTTCAGAACAGCTGCTTTGAGACGTTCGGCCTGGCACCTGTGGAAGCACTCTCGTGCGGGTGCCCTATCCTGTGCTCCGGCGCGGTGGGCGCCCTGGAAGTAATTGGGAATATTCGGGACGAGGATGTAATCAGGCGGTATGACGATCCCGAAGAGATAGCCGCAAAGATAAGATATCTTCTGGAAAATCCCAATGCCGAAAGACTGTCGGCAGGGTTTGATTGGGAGAACCATTCATGGAAAACGGTAAGCACGGCTTTGGTATCGAAACTGTCAAAGCTTGTTTTGGAAAAATAAAAGAAGAGAGCACGATACGGGATGTTATAAATACACTTCTCATCCTTTGTCTCTTTGTGTTCTATACCCTCACATTCTTCGTTCCGAGGTTTTACGGACTGACGGAAAAATACGTGGGGGTGTTCGTGTTTGTCATTCTGGCAGCCATCGCGCTCGTCAATGTCAATCCCATCCGGAAGATAAAAGCGAGGGATATTGATTTTATCGCCCTTTTCCTGCTTGTTGTCATCACGGCCGTAAACATACTGATCGTGGACAGCGGACTCGGATGTTTCTTCGTCATGGCGGATTTTGCCCTCGTATGGTATCTGTCGTCGCAGATAAAGTTTGCGAAATGGCAGATATATCTGTTCGGGAGTCTCTACACACTTATGCTCATATACTGGTTTTTCGGGGTGTACACGTGGATGTTCGCGGATTACACGTCGTTCGCGATGAACACGAATACGGCCGCGACGTTTACGATGTTCTCGATGCTGTGCGTCCTGCCTTTCTTTGATGCGCTTTACGAGAAGCATATCATCGCAGGGCTTCTTACAACGATCGCACTCGTAAAGTGTTTCCAGATAGCCCTTTATCACAGATCACGGGGCGCGTTCATCATGCTCGGGGCATTTATGATACTCCGTTTTGTCATGCCGAAGAAGCTCTGGGAACGTAAGGGATTCTATTATACGGTTTGTATCCTCGCGACATTCGGATCGCTCCTGTTTGTGGCATTTTACATCTGGCTCGGAACGACCGGGGTTAACTTCAGGATGCCGTTCTTCTACAAGAACATCTTCTCGGGGCGTGAGGCGATATGGCTCGAGTTCTGGAATTACTTCAGGTCAAAGCCCCTGACGGGTATCGGTACAAATGTTACGATCACGTCCTTCTTTGAATTCAATGTTCACAACGCGATGTATAACATCCTCGTCATACACGGCCTTACAGTGTTTGCGCTTACGATATTTCTTATGTTCAGACGTCTGTTCGCGCTGCGCGACGGGATCGCTTCGCGAAAAGTCGCACTTTGCGCACTTACGGCCGTCTTCGCGGTGTTCTTCGAATCGTTCTTCGACGTGGATCTGATATGGACGAATTACACGGTCAACCTGCTGTTGCTGCTTCTTCTTGCAAACAGCCGGATCGACTTTAAGGAATGATATGGGAGTAAAGGATAAAAAGGAAAAAGGCAGCTACCGGTATCTGGCCGGTAATATCGCACTGTTCTCCGTCAGTAATTTCGTATCGAAGATACTGGTCTTTCTTCTCGTTCCCCTTTATACGGATGTACTTACGACATATGAATACGGAATAGCAGACATAATGCAGGTGACTCTCCTCCTGCTCGTTCCCGCGCTTACGTTTAATATCGGCGAAGCGGCTCTGAGGTTCGGGATAGAAAACGAGGACAGGAGAGGAAGCATACTTCGCACGGGTCTTTCGTATGTGGTCCGCGCCGATGCGATAGTGGTAGGCCTGTGCATTATGTCATTTGCGTTTGTCGGAGAGAACATCAAGTGGTATGTGCTCTTGTTTGCTTTTTTGTTTATCACCAATTCGCTGTACGAATTCCTTGTTTTGTTCTTCCAGGGATGCGAAGCCGTACCGGTTGTCGTTATCGGAAGCATAACTTCCACGGTCGTGATGATAATATCGAATATATGCTTCCTTCTCGTGATAAAGATAGGACTTAACGGCTATATCTTCTCGCAGATACTTGCGTATCTTGTTGCCGCATCGGTCATGCTTCTTGTCGGAAGAAGCGCGGGTATAGTCAAAAACCTTAATACCGACGATGAGATGAGAGCCGAGATGATAAAATACTCAGCCCCGCTTATCGCTTACTCGACCGGAAGCTGGATAAACAATGCGGCCGACAGGTATATAGTTCTCGCGCTTTGCGGAGCTGCGGTTAACGGCGTATACGGTGTTGCCTATAAGATACCGGCGATACTTATGGTATTTCAGAGGATTTTCGCGCAGGCGTGGCAGATGTCCGCGACGAAGAGCTACAAGGATGAGAAGAGCAGCGAGTTCTTCACTCAGATGTACAGAACATACAATTCCGTAATGGTGATCGGATGCGCGGCCCTTATACTTCTTGTCAATCCGATCGCAACGTTCATGTTCAGGAAGGACTTCTACGAGGCTTGGGTATTCGTACCTCCGCTTCTGATATCGGTCATATTCGGCGCACTAACGGGATTCCTCGGATCGATATGCCTTGCGTATAAGGATTCAAAGTCGATGGGGGTTGCAACTTCGATAGGCGCAGTCGCTAACGTTGCGATGAACCTTGCGTTCATTCCGTATTTCGGTGCAATGGGCGCCGCGGTCGCAACGGCGGTAAGTTATGCGCTGATGTGGGCATTCGCTTACAGGTTTGTAAGAAAATACGTTACGCTCGGAAACAATCTTCTGGTCGATGCGCTTTCGTATCTCATTTTGATCGCGATATCCGTCGCAATGATCGGAAAGGCACCCGGAAGGTATTATATCTGCCCGGTACTGCTTATTGTTCTTGTGCTGCTGTATTACAAAGATGTTGCCGCGATAGTCGGAAGGCTCGCGGGCTTTGTGAAGGATAAGTTTGGTGGAAAGAGATAATATCACTGAAAAAAGAATGACTTTGGGAAATCTTTCGCTCATTACCGCGATCCTGGTCCTTACGATCCCGGAATGGAACGAATACGTCTGGTATGAGGCGGTATCCCCGTACGGAACGCTCATATCGTTCCTGTTTCTCGCCGTAACGTTCGTATGCTACGTAAGGCCCTCGGATGCGCTGCGTGATCCGTATTTCTGGCTTGCGGCATGCGGGTGTGTAATCGCGGGGATCAATCTGATCGTTATCGGATCGGGAAAAGGTGCATTCCTTACGGCTGCGGACGTTATCATCGTCATATATCTTGCGGATAAGATCCGGTTTTCAAAACCGTTCGTGTGGTTCTCGAGCGTGTATATAGGGTTTTATTTCTTCTACTGGACATTTGACGTCAAGGGGTATTTCAAAGGCTATAATACGAACTACGGCGGGCTCGTACTGATCACCGGATTCGTGTTTGCGATAACGGCTCTTCTGGCTTTCAGGGAGCGTCTTAAGGAAAATGTTAAGAACGGAGCGGTGTTCCTGCTTTGTTTTGTGATCTTCTGCTTCGCATGGGCCTACAACATAATCGCATGGTACAGGGCAAGGTGTGCGCTCCTCGGACTGGTCGTGTTCGCCGTCCTTATGCTGATACCGCTGAAGGTTCGGAAGAACAAAGTGTTTTACTTGCTCCTGACTCTTGCCATGACGCTTGGTGCGATAGGTGTATCGCTTCTTTACGTATGGCTCGGGAAATTCGCGTCAAGCTTCGACGTGAGGATATTCTACAAAGACATCATCTCGGGAAGGGATGAGATATGGACGGACCTTTGGAATGCGTTCCTTTTGCATCCCCTGACCGGTATAGGAAGTTCATATACGATAAACGTTGACTGGATGGGCGGAATGTTCGAAGTCCACAACGGCCTTCTGGATATTCTGATCGTTCACGGAGTCATCGTGTTTGCGATCACATGCTTCATGCTGATCGAAAGACTCTTAAAACTTCGCGAAAAAGCGGGTTCCGGCATCGTTTCGGGTTCGGCCGTCGCAGGCGTGTTTGCGCTCCTTGCGGCATCGTTCATGGAGAACTTTTTCATAGTGCCTCCGTTCCTTCTGTGCGTGCTCGCTTTAATTGCAATAGCAAGGTCGGTTTGATATAATGAACTGTTGAAATAAAGAATGAATACGGTAGTTTTGGTTTAATGATAAAAAGCAGACAATTGGTTATAAGAAGAATCGGGCTGATGATTTGCGACGCTCTTTCGGTTGTTGTCGCAACGTATCTTGCACTCATAGCGAGATTTGATTTTTCCGTCACCCAGATACCCGAAAAGGTATACGGCGAGACGGCTGCCAAATTCCTTCCCTATTCGATAATATTAACGCTCATACTGTTCTGGCTGTTCCATCTGTACCAGAGCCTGTGGGAATACGCGGGCGCACCCGAGATGTTCTCGATACTCGGTGCATGTTTCTTCTCGGCGGTCATACAGATGTTGGTCGTAAACCTGGTGCTTAAATGGACGTATCCGAGAAGCTGTTATGTGTTCTTCGGCGGATTCCTGCTGGCACTTGTTGCGATCACGAGGTTTTTCTACAGGGTCTTCAGGACGTTCATAGAAAAGCGCGTCAGTAACGCCAAGAGTGTGAACGTAATGATAATCGGAGCCGGGGATGCGGGCAATTCGCTGATCCGTGAGATGCGTTCCTCAAGCTACATCGAGAAGAACGCGATGTGTGTCATTGATGACGATTCGACCAAGATAGGCAATTACATACACGGCGTCAAGGTCGTGGGCGGAAGAGACGCGATCATAGAGAACGCGGCCAAGTACGACATCGACGAGATAATCATAGCGATGCCGACCGCTTCGAAGAAAGTCATCCGCGAGATACTCGAGATATGCAAGCAGACGAAGTGTGAGCTTAAGACTCTTCCGGGAATGTACCAGCTCGTTAACGGGGAGGTCAATGTCAGCCAGCTTCGTAAAGTCGATATAGCCGATCTTCTCGGCCGCGACCAGGTTCAGATCGATCTCGAATCGGTAATGAGCTACGTTAAGGATAAGGTCATCCTTGTCACGGGCGGAGGCGGATCGATAGGAAGCGAGCTGTGCCGCCAGATAGCGACCCACAGACCCAAGCAGCTGATCATATTCGATATTTACGAGAACAGCGCATATGCGATACAGCAGGAGCTGTCGAGAAATTATCCCGAACTTGACCTTAAAGTGCTAATCGGAAGCGTCAGGAATACGAACAGGGTCAATTCGGTATTTGAGAAGTATCATCCCGATATCGTTTATCATGCGGCTGCCCACAAGCATGTTCCGCTGATGGAGGATTCTCCGAACGAGGCGATCAAGAACAACGTCATGGGCACATGGAAGCTTGCGGAGGCTGCATCCCGTTACGGAACGGGAAGATTCGTCATGATCTCCACGGACAAGGCGGTCAATCCGACGAACATCATGGGTGCGAGCAAGCGTATATGCGAGATGATCATCCAGTCTTACAACCAGAAGAGCAACACCGAATTCGTGGCGGTAAGGTTCGGAAACGTACTCGGAAGCAACGGTTCGGTAATACCGCTCTTTAAGAAGCAGATCGAAGAGGGCGGACCCGTCACGGTAACGCATCCGAACATCATCAGATACTTCATGACGATCCCCGAAGCGGTATCTCTTGTGCTTCAGGCCGGTGCATACGCAAAAGGCGGAGAGATATTCGTTCTCGAGATGGGTGAGCCGGTAAGGATACTCGACCTTGCGATAAATCTGATACGTCTGTCGGGATACGTTCCCGGAGAAGATATCCAGATACAGTTCACGGGACTTCGCCCCGGAGAGAAGCTCTATGAGGAGATGCTCATGGAGGAGGAGGGCCTGCAGGATACGGCCAACAGCAAGATCCATATAGGCAAGCCGATCGAATTCGATGAGGAAGAGTTCTTCAGAGAACTCGAGATAATGAACGAACTGTCAAAGGATGAGACCGATGACATGACGATCCGCAAGTGGGTCAAGAAGATCGTGCCCACATATCAGATGAGAAATCCCGACGGGACGATCCCCGTTGACAGATCATACGACAATAAACCTCACAAATGGGAGCCTACAAATGACTGAGAGCATATTCAAAGACAAAACACTTCTGATCACCGGGGGAACGGGATCGTTCGGAAACGCCGTTCTTCGGAGATTCCTCGAGACAGACATCAGGGAGATCAGGATCTTCTCGAGAGACGAGAAGAAGCAGGATGACATGCGTCATCACTACAACAATCCTAAGATCAAATACTACATAGGTGATGTCAGGAACATACAGAGCGTGCGCGATGCGATGCACGGAGTGGATTACATTTTCCATGCCGCAGCCCTCAAGCAGGTACCGAGCTGCGAATTCTTCCCGATGGAAGCGGTCAGGACAAACGTCATCGGAACCGATAACGTGCTCACATGCGCGATCGAAGCCGGAGTCAGAAAGGTCATATGTCTTTCGACCGATAAGGCTGCGTATCCCGTTAATGCCATGGGTACGAGCAAAGCCATGATGGAGAAGGTGTTCGTTGCAAAATCACGTACGGTCGATCCCGACAAGACTCTCATATGCGGAACGAGATACGGTAACGTTATGTGCTCGAGAGGCTCCGTTATCCCTCTGTTCATCGATCAGATCAAACAGGGACTTCCGCTTACGGTTACGGAACCTACGATGACGAGATTCATCATGAGTCTTGAGGAGGCAGTGGAGCTTGTGATTTTCGCATTCGGCAACGCCGATGCGGGGGATATCATGGTACAGAAGGCACCGGCGTGTACGATAGAGACTCTTGCAACTGCGGTGAAGGAACTGTTTAACGCGGATAACGAAGTCAGAGTCATCGGTATCAGGCACGGTGAGAAGATGTACGAGACGCTCCTTACGAACGAGGAATGCGCAAGGGCGTTCGATCTCGGTGATTTCTACCGCGTTCCGGCGGATCAGAGAGACCTCAACTACGACAAGTACTTCAAGGAAGGAAGCGTTGAGAGGGCTAAGCTCACCGAGTTTAATTCCAACAATACAACTATTCTTAATGTTGAACAGGTCAAGGAAAAGCTCATGTCCATAAGTTATGTCAGGGATGAGCTTGCAGAGTGGGAGACGGGACATTGAATATCCTCGTAACGGGAGCAGGCGGATTTATCGGCAAAAACTTAATACAGCGTCTGGCATGCCTGGGAGAGGATACGGTATTTTCTTATGATATCGACACCGATCCGGCAAAACTGTCGGAGTATGCGAAGGATGCCGATATCGTTTATCATCTCGCGGGCGTCAACAGGCCCGAGAGGGAAGAAGAATTCATGGAGGGGAATCGTGATTTTACGAAGACTCTTCTCGATACACTTGAGAGTGTCGGTAATCCCGGGGCGAAGATCGTTGTGTCGTCTTCGATCCAGGCCGCTCTTGATAATCCGTACGGTATAAGTAAACGTGCCGGCGAGGAGTTTGTCAGGGAGTTTTCCGACAGGCACGGCGGGAAGGCAGTGATATACAGATTCCCGAACGTGTTCGGTAAATGGTGCCGCCCCAATTACAATTCGGCGGTCGCAACGTTCTGCCACAACATAGCAAGAGGTCTTCCGATAACGGTCAACGATCCGGCTACTCTCCTGCATCTTGTATACATAGATGATGTCGTTGATGAACTGCTCCTTTGCATGGAGGATAAGCAGCACGTTAAGGACGGATACGGATATGTTCCGTGCGTGCATGACGTCCTTCTCGGTGACGTGGCAAATCTCATAAAGTCGTTTCCGGAGATGAGACGGGACTTGTCGCTTCCGGATCTTTCGGACGGCTTTTCCAAGAAACTGTACAGCACATATTTAAGTTATATACCGGAGGACGATTTCCTGTATCCGCTCGTTATGAACGAGGATGATAGAGGATCGTTCACGGAATTTCTAAAGACTCCCGACAGAGGCCAGGTGTCGGTGAACATCTCGCATCCGGGAATCGTCAAGGGCAATCACTGGCACAATACGAAGAACGAGAAATTCCTTGTCGTTAAGGGCGAAGGCGTGATAAGGCTTCGCAGGATAGGCAGCGACAAGATCACGGAATACCACGTTTCGGGCAATAAGCTCGAGGTCGTAGACATTCCGTGCGGATATACCCATAACATCGAGAACATAGGCAACGAAGATATGGTGACCGTTATGTGGGTCAACGAGGTATTCGATCCCGATAAGGGAGATACGTTTCGCGAAGAGGTGTGAATATGTCTGACAAACTGAAAGTATGTACGATAGTCGGCACGCGTCCGGAGATAATCAGGCTGTCCGAGGTGATCAAATGCTGCGACAGGTATTTTGATCATATCCTTGTGCATACCGGACAGAACTATGACTATACGCTCAACGAGATATTCTTTGAGGATCTGAACCTGAGGCGTCCGGATCATTTTCTCGAGGCAGCGGGCGCAAACCTCGGAGAGACCATGGGCAATATAATCGCAAGATCTTACGAGCTTCTTGAAAAAGAGAGGCCCGATGCACTACTTGTTCTCGGAGATACCAATTCGGCTCTCTCGGCAATAAGCGCCAAGAGACTTAAGATACCCATCTTCCATATGGAAGCGGGGAACCGTTGCTGGGACTGGAATGTTTCCGAGATGATCAACCGCAAGATCGTCGATCACATTTCAGACATCAATATGCCGTATACCGAGCACTCCCGCAGATATCTCCTGTCGGAAGGCATCGACGGCAAGACGATATTCGTAACGGGATCTCCGATGAAGGAAGTCATAAAGGCTTCAATGGACAGAATAGAGGCAAGCGATGTTCTCACAAGGCTGAACCTTGAGCCGAAGAAGTATATACTGCTGTCGGCACACAGGGAAGAGAACATAGACCTTGAAGACAATTTCATGGATCTTATGAATGCGGTCAATATCGTTGCG
>JAEEJD010000204.1 GCA_016281675.1 Lachnospiraceae bacterium | reverse complement strand
CTGTCGGGTGATTTTCGCTTCGGGGCAAATGTTGCGATCGGGTATTTCGATCAGAGAATGGCGCAGTACACTTCCGACAAAACGGTAATCGACGATTACTGGGATATGTATCCGACGCTGACCGAGACCGAGGTCAGGAATCAGCTCGGGGCGTTCTGTTTCACGCAGGACGAAGTGTACAAGGACGTTTCGATGCTTTCGGGCGGTGAGCGCGTGAGACTCTGTCTTGCAAAGATATTTCATACGCTTCCGAATGTGCTTATACTCGATGAGCCGACGAACCATATGGATATGATCGGGAAGGAAACGCTTGAGGCGATGCTTGCAAGCTTTCCGGGAACGGTAATATTTGTTTCGCACGACAGGTATTTTGTGAAGAAGGTTTCGACGCAGATATTGGAGATGCGAACTGACGGTGCTCAACTGTTTCCGTTTGGGTATGAGGACTATGTGGAGAAGCGGGTCCTGTCCGACAGGGCGCCAGTCGCTCAAACAGTCCTCGCCGCTCAGGAGACGCCCTCGCGTCTGCGGAACTCGCTTGGTGGCATCCCTGCGGACACCCGCTTCATCAAAACTGAGAACCAAGGAATAACAACTTCACAGGCCGAGCGACTTGCAGGTAAAGAGGAAGAAAAACGACAGCGTCGAATAAAAAAACTTGAAGACAAAATAGAAGAACTCGAAAACAGGATCGACGAACTCAAAGAAGAGTTATGTAAACCCGAATACGCGAGCATGTATTCAAAGCTTTCCGAGATACAGGGCGAGATCGACGCCGCGGAAGCCGAGCTGCTCGAGACTATGGAAATCTGGGAAATGTCATGAGGTGGCACTTGCGAAGCAAGTGACGGAATCCTGATGACAATGCGACATCTGCATGGCAGATGTTGGGGCGAGCAAAAAAGGAGACAATAATATGCAGGATAATTTAACACAGTCTGACATCGACAAGATGGAAGCCGAGATCGAATACAGGAAACTGACGCTTCGTCCTAAGCTTATCGAAGACGTCAAGATAGCGCGTGCTCAGGGAGATCTTTCCGAGAACTTCGAATACTATGCCGCGAAGCGTGAGAAGAATATGAACGAATCGAGGATACGTTACCTCGACAGAATGGTCAGAACAGCAAACATCATTGACGATTCATCGGCGGATGACGAGGTTGGAATCAACAACACCGTTACGGTTGAGATAGTCGATGAAGGCGAGATAGAGCAGTACAAGATCGTGACCACAATCCGAAGCAATTCCCTGATCGGATATATCAGTATCGAATCCCCGATGGGAAAAGCGCTCATGGGACACAAGGTCGGAGACCGCGTAACGGTGCACGTGAATGAGAATGTTTCCTACGACGTCATAATCAATGACATAGACAAATCGACGGACGATAAGGATGATGAAATAAGCCAGTACTGATCAAAAGGTTGTGTTTGCCCGTCAAATGTGATTAAATAAGTAGAAAATCATTACAATCCATGTAATAAGAAAGAAGAGGTAGTGATAATGGCATTACTTGAAAAATGGCGTAAGATGGCATATGACGAAAATGCCGACAAGAACAAGCTTCAGAAGCTCTGGGCCGATTATTTCGAGGTTGAAAAGGGGATATACAAAAAGCTCCTGGCAGATCCCGACACGGCAGTTACGGGAACCGTAGCCGAACTTGCGGAAAAGTATGAGACCGACATCATGACGATGACGGGATTTCTTGACGGGATCAACGACAGTCTCAAAAAGGCCAACAACATAGAGAAGATGACGGAGAAGACAAAGGTAAGCCTTGAGTTTGACAAGGAACTTCTCTACAAGAACATGGTCGCAGCGGGCGCTGACTGGCTGTACGGACTCGAAGAGTGGAACGACATATTCGATGCCGACAAACAGAAGGAACTCTACAAAGAGCAGAAGGCAAGCCAGACAGTCAGACATGAAGGCCCCAAGATCGGAAGAAACGATCCGTGTCCGTGCGGAAGCGGCAAGAAGTATAAAAAGTGTTGTGGTAGAGGCTGGTAGGAGGGACCCACGAAGTGGGAAGAACCTGCCTGCACGCGGAGTCCCATTCTGCGTAGCAGAATTCTAATGGACGACGCACATTATTTATTCGTGAGTGCCCCTCGTATAGGCGCCACAAAGGAGGAAAAGATATGAAAGTTACACTTAAGGACGGTTCCGCAAAGGAATATTCATCGGCAATGCCGGTCATTGATATCGCAAAGGATATCTCGGAAGGACTTGCAAGAGTTGCCTGTGCGGGAGAGATCGACGGGCAGAGGGTTGACCTTCGTTATGTTGTGGATAAGGATTGCAACCTGAACATTCTTACATTTGCCGACAAGGGCGGATGCGATGCATTCCGTCATACGACAAGCCATATCATGGCTCAGGCGATCAAACGTCTGTGGCCCGATGTAAAGCTTGCGATAGGCCCTTCTATAGATGACGGGTTCTATTATGATATAGACAGTGACAGACCGATAACGGAAGAAGATTTTGCCGCAATAGAAGACGAGATGAAGAAGATCGTCAAGGAGGATATCCCGCTTGAAAGATTCGAGCTTCCCAGAGCCGATGCGATCAAGCTCATGGAGGAGGCAAAGGAACCTTACAAGGTTGAGCTTATCCGTGACCTTCCCGAAGACGCGATAATATCATTCTACAAACAGGGTGATTTTACGGACCTGTGTGCAGGTCCGCACCTGATGTCCACAAAGCCTGTCAAGGCGGTCAAGCTGATGAAAGTTGCAGGCGCTTACTGGCGCGGTAACGAGAAGAACAAGATGCTTACGAGGATATACGGAACTTCCTATACGAAGGCATCCGAACTCGAGGAATATCTTACAATGCTCGAAGAAGCGAAGAAGCGTGACCACCGTAAGATCGGCAAGGAAATGGGACTGTTCATGATGGCCGATGAAGGACCGGGATTCCCGTTCTTCCTTCCGAACGGAATGATACTTCGAAATGAACTGATGAAATACTGGAGGGAGGTTCATTACCGTAACGGCTATCAGGAGATAGAGACACCTGTAATGCTCAACCAGTCGCTCTGGATCACTTCGGGACACTGGGATCATTACAGTGAGAATATGTATACTTCAACCATCGACGAAGAACTGTTCTGCATCAAGCCGATGAACTGCCCGGGTTCAATTCTTGTATATAAGAACCAGCCGAGATCATACAGGGAGCTTCCCATCAGATATGCTGAGGTCGGACTCGTTCACAGACATGAGAAATCAGGCGCTCTTCATGGTCTTATGAGAGTGCGCGCATTCCATCAGGATGATGCGCATGAGTTCATCTCGATGGATCAGGTCGGCGAGGAAGTTGAACATATAGTCAGACTGATCGATGAGGTATATGAGAAACTGGGCTTCACGTACACCATTGAACTGTCAACGATGCCCGAGGATCACATGGGCTCACTCGAGGACTGGGAAAAGGCAACAAACGGACTGAAGGCCGCTCTCGAGAAGATGGGACTTCCTTACGAGATAAATGAAGGCGACGGAGCATTCTATGGACCGAAGATCGATTTCCATGTTAAGGACTGCCTGAAGAGAGAATGGCAGTGCGGTACGATCCAGCTTGACTTCCAGCTTCCCCAGAACTTCGATCTGAAGTATACGGGAGCGGACGGAGCGGAGCATATGCCCGTAATGATACACAGGGTTGTATTCGGCTCCGTTGAGAGATTCATTGGCGTACTTACCGAGAACTGTGCCGGCAAGTTCCCGACATGGCTCTCGCCTGTTCAGGTCAAGGTACTCCCGATATCCGACAAGTATTTCGATTATTCCGAGAGTGTTCTTGAAAAGCTTAAGGCAGCGGGCATTCGCGCGGAGATCGATACGAGATCAGAGAAGATCGGATACAAGATCAGGGAAGCGAGACTTCAGAGGGTTCCTTACATGCTCATTCTCGGACAGAAAGAGGAAGAGGCGGGCAACATTGCGGTAAGAAGCCGTTTCCTCGGTGATGAGGGCGCTAAGGACCTCGATGCGTTCATTAAAGATGTACGTGCGGAGATCGACGGCAGAGTGCGCAGGGAAGAGACTGCCGAAGACTGATTGATCGTAAGGCGAAAATCATGAGCGGTAACATTATCATCGCCACATCCAAGATAAAGGCGTGCGGGATGTTCTATGACCTGTGCAGACGCATAGGATACGAAGATACGTGGATCGACGCACTTTGGGGTGACATCATATCCGATGACGATATGTATGCCGAACTGTCCTATTATCTTCAAAATCACACGCTGAAGGACAGTGTCAAGATCAGCGGGTACAGCCTGACGGATCTGTATGTGTTCCAGATGGACAAATACAATCTTATCAGGGAGATAGGAAAGAACACGGCCGAATGCAACAAGGAGCGCATGGTCATGAATGCGTTCAGGATGATGATCGACATGAAGGCCGATCCTGAGACGTACGTAAGGCGTCTTGAGGAAGGACGCGGAGAAGACAGACTGTGAACGACGAACGTATAGTCAGATATATGAAGGAAAGAAACGACAGAGCAAAGACAGTTGCATGCGCCATCGCAGTGCAACTGTTTGCTTTGGCGGTGTATTTTTGTCTGAACGCGCTTATGTCGTCCGGCATGTTCCTGTCACTTTCGGAAGAAGCCGGAAAAGTCCTGATCATATCGCTTGCCGCGGCCATTGCCATAGGTATATGCGTGTTGAATTTTATGACCGTGATACGCGGCAAAAAGGTTTACATAACAAGACCGGACAGTATTGCTCTTCGCGACGGTGAGGAAGTCGTCGATATCGCATACGCTACGGCAAGGCCTGTGCTTATATATAAGATCACATGCAGTCTCGTTGTTATGGCAGCGGCGGGATTGGTTTACATAATGCTATTGGCCTTTATGGAGGATCAGGGTGCGGCAGGTCTCTACGGTAAGATCATTTGCTGCATTGCTTCGGCGATAGCCGTCCTTACGGCTTATCCGTGTATCGACAGGATATCGTGCTACAGAGCGCTCCTGGGACAGACGCATGAACTTTCCATAGATACGGCACCGACCCGTGCGCTTTCATATATCATGGCTTTTGCGGTTCCGGCGTCAGTGTTCGCTTGGTATGTGATGAGATATTTCGGATCGAAGCGGGACATCGCGTGGATAGTATTTCCGGTGTGTCTTCTGTTTGCGCTTGCATTTGCGTTCCTGGCCGAATGGAAAAAGGCGGGATATCCGAAAACATCCGCGTAAAAATCATTTGACAAGTACATTTATATATGATAGATTCTTTGAAGTGACCAAGTGTTACACATACAGGAAAGCAGAGAGATCTCACCTCGCGATCATGTGATTTTCGCCGAAGGCGGATGAGGGTTGGCGAGCGTTAATAATGACCGGTAACGGTGTTTGTTTGTGTTTGATCCTGCTTTTTTGTGTGGCAGGATTTTTTGTTTGCCGAAATTAAGGAGGACAAGACAATAGCAGATTTAATGATCAACGAACAGATCCGTGATAAGGAAGTTCGAGTAATCGGCGAAAACAATGAACAGCTCGGCGTCATGCCTATCGAACAGGCTATGAAGCTGGCGGAAGACGCGGGTGTCGATCTTGTGAAGATCGCTCCGAATGCTGCACCTCCTGTGTGCAGGATAATCGATTACGGAAAGTTCAGGTATGAGCAGTCTCGTAAGGAAAAGGAAGCTAGAAAGAAGCAGAAAGTTATCGAGATCAAGGAGATCCGTATGTCTCCGAACATCGATACGAACGATCTTAACACCAAGATCGCTGCTGCTAAGAAGTTCCTGTCAAAAGGCGACAGGGTGAAGGTTACGCTTCGTTTCCGCGGACGTGAGATGGCCCATATGAACAACAGCAGGTACATCCTCGATGATTTTGCGCAGGCTCTTGCCGATGTCGCACAGGTTGAGAAAGCCCCGAAGGTAGAGGGCAGGACACTAACAATGTTTTTGACTGAAAAGCGTTAAGCACTGCAGTTGAAAGAATACAAGGATTTAGGAGGAACATGTTATGCCAAAGATCAAAACTAACAGATCCGCTGCCAAGCGTTTCAAGGTTACGGGTACAGGAAAGTTAAAGAGAAACAAAGCTTACAGACGTCATATCCTGACAAAGAAGACCACCAAGAATAAGAGAAACTTAAGACATGCGGTGATCACGGACGAAACGAACGTAAAGAATATGAAGAAGATCACACCGTATCTGCAGTAAGGGCAGAAAGAAGGGGCCCACGAAGTGGGAAGATTTCTTACTGCACGACGAGCGCCTATTCTCCGAAGGAGAATTTATATGCGCGAGTCTCCGACAAGAGCAGGATTATGACTAGGAGGTAATAAAATGGCAAGAATCAAGGGCGGAATGAACGCCAGAAGAAAACACAATAAAGTATTAAAACTTGCAAAAGGTTACAGGGCAGCACGTTCAAAGCAGTATCGTGTTGCTAAGCAGTCGGTTATGCGTGCTCTTAACACGTCATTCGCCGGCAGAAAAGAGCGTAAGCGTCAGTTCAGACAGCTTTGGATCGCTCGTATCAACGCTGCAGCAAGGATCAACGGTATCTCATACAGCAAATTGATGTACGGCCTCAAGCTTGCCGAGATCGATATCAACCGTAAGATGCTTGCCGAGATGGCAGTAAACGATGCTGAAGGTTTTGCACAACTTGCTGAGATTGCTAAGTCAAAGATCGCATAATCATGATAAGGATCTTATCTGACAGTACGTGTGATCTTTCCGAAGAGATCACGGACAAATACGGTATCACGATCGTTCCTCTCCATATCGTTCTCGGTGAGGATGAATATCGTGACCGTGTCGAGATAACCCAGAAAGAGATATTCGAATGGGCGGACAGGAACAAGACCACTCCGAAGACTTCTGCGGTATCGTATGATGATGCAAAGAGTGTCATCAAATCCGTAACGGATGCCGGAGATGAGGTGATCGTGTTCACGATATCGGGACTCTTCTCGACGACATATAACGTGTTCAACATGGTCGTCGAGGATCTGGGAGTTTCCGACAGAGTAACCGTTATCGATTCCGCGAATCTGTCCACGGGTATAGGGCTTCTCGTTGTAGAGGCAGCGATCATGGCCAAAGAAGGCCTGAGCGCGGAAGAGATAGTCAAAGAGATCACACGCCTTCGTCCGAAGGTAAGAGCGAGTTTTGTAATAGATACCCTTACTTATCTTGCAAGGGGCGGAAGATGTTCGAGTGTTGCCGCACTTACCGGCGGTGTTCTCAGGATCCATCCCAAGGTCATCGTTAAGGACGGCAAGATGGAAGTGTCCAAGAAATATCGCGGACCCATCAAAAGGGTCGTGATGGATTACGTAAAGGACATGCACTACGCGCTTCTTGAGGCAAGGCCCGCACGTATCTTCATAACGCATACGAGCAGCGACAGAGAACTTGTCGAAGAGGTAAGAACTTATCTTGAGAGTCTGAACTACTTTGACGAGATACTCGAAACAAGCGCAGGCGGAGTTATCAGTTCGCACTGCGGTCCCGGAACACTCGGTGTTCTGTTTATAGAAGGCTGATCATAATTTAATATCGACAAAGAAACCTTTGAGATATGTATCCCCCGGAGTTGTGGCACTTCCGTCATAACGCTGGGGGTTTTTGTATGTGATGTTTCCTGAATTGGTATATTCGTTCTGTGCGTATCCCGGATTCGGACGGCGCTTTGCCGCGGGATCCATGGAAGAGTATGCCTTGGCAACCTCCATCCTGTTCTTGGGGATCATGATACCGTCTTCGGTATCGCGTCTTCCTACGGCATTAAGAGATGCGGTATCCTTGGCCGGAGTGTTTGCCGACTCAACCTTGGGATTGAGCTTCCCGGAAAGGTGGTCTACCGCGTGAAGAAGCTGCTGCCGCTTCTCCTGCTGGGCCGCACTTAAGGAAGGCATCCGGTCGAGCTCTCCGAGCTGTTGCTGCCGCTTCTCCAGCTGCCTCTGCAATTCATAGTTCCTTCCGCTGTAAGGACTGCCTGACTGTCCGTTATTAAAAAGGCCGTATGAATTGATACCCATATCGAGATTATATCACATTTGGGCTGAAAAATACATAAATAAAGGGTTTTTGATAATTTTTTATAATATGTATTGACAAACAATATTATACGGCGTATAGTATCATACAGAAAAGGATATATGATCATATAAGAAAATCACAAAGGAGGAAAAGATATGACGTATCAGTTGACGGCACCGCTTCTGGACGCGTGTGTTCTCGGTATCGTCGATAGCGAAGATTCGTACGGCTATACTCTGACACAGAAGATGCGCCAGGTTGTGGATATTTCGGAATCAACGCTGTATCCGGTACTTCGTCGCCTGCAGAAAGCGGGACATCTCAGGACTTATGATGCTCCGTTTCAGGG
The DNA here is from genome assembly GCA_016281675.1 of Lachnospiraceae bacterium. Next base: position 497 of record JAEEJD010000204.1, on the reverse strand, counting down.
ACGAAACAGGAGATACTACGCGATAACGGACGAAGGAAAGGTCCTTCTGGAACACTATGTAAACGAATGGGGTGTATATAAGGGCAAGATCGACGAATTGCTCGGATGCGCCGAGGCAGCCGGTGAGAATACCGACGGAGGTGACAACGATGAACAAGGCTGAATATCTTAAAGAACTTGAAAAGCGTCTTAAATACATCCCCAAAGAGGACAGGGAAGACGCCTTGGAGTATTACACGGAACTGATAAGCGATATGGAGCTCGACGATGCGGCGGATGTTATCGAAAAGCTCGGAACACCGAAGGACGTTGCAAAGAAAATAGTCGATGAATGCGGTGAGAAGGCCGAACAGGCTTATGAAGAGAATAAGACCGTCAAAGGGCATGCAACCGTTGTCTGGCTGTCGATACTCGGAGCTTTATCACTTCCGTTATCTCTTCCTCTGGCGATCGTTGTGCTGGCACTCGCATTCTCCCTCATCGTTGTTATAGTATCG
>JAEEJD010000203.1 GCA_016281675.1 Lachnospiraceae bacterium | reverse complement strand
GAATACAATTCCCTGATGTATCCTTCTCCCGATATGCGCCGCATCAGGAAATCGCTTCTTGATGACAAAGCAATGGGCAAGGGCCACCTTAAGGATGAAGGCAACAATGAGCCCAATAAACTCGGGGTATCCGTTGATATTTCCGCAGATGACATGACTGCATTTATAGTTGTCTCTGCAGCTTCATACGGACAGATCACCAAAAAGGACATAATGCGCGAACTTAGGTTTGCCAATGTTACCAAGAACATCGATATGAGACTTATCGATGATTTCCTTGCGGGAAGGCACCTGGGGGAAAGGATGCCAATCGCGATCGGACAGGTTCCGGTTGACGGACAGGACGGATATTACGAGTATTTCTTTAACACGGTGGTCGACCGAACACCGAAACTGCTTCCGGACGGTTCGGTTGATTTTCAGAATACGGACTGGTACGAGCATGTTAAGCGTGGCCAGAAACTTGCATATTATCATGCCGCAGGCAAAGGTGAACCGGGAAGTTCAGTTACCGGTGTGCCGATACCGCCAAAGCGCGGCAAGGAACTTCCTCCGCTTCGCTGCAAGGGAGTTCTCATTTCCGATGATAAGAGAACCTATACCGCAGACTGCGACGGAAGGGTCGAACTTCAGGGCAACATGCTCGAAGTATCCAAGATCCTGCAGCTTAAGGATGTAAACAAAGCAACGGGTAATGTTAGCTTTGACGGCAACGTTCTCATATCGGGAACCGTAAGCAACGGAGTCATGATAAATGCCGGCGGAGACGTTATCATAGACGGCTTTGTTGAAATGTGCTACATAAGGGCAAAAGGCGATGTCATCTTAAGAAAGGGCGTTAACGGCGGAGGCAAGGGTGCGATAAACGCGGGCGGCTCTATCGAAGGCCAGTTCTTTGAGTCGGTAAGAGTAACTGCCGAAAAGAGCATCACCGTCAATTACTGCCTTAACTCCGATATATATGCCGGCGATTCGATAACGGTATTCGGTAAAAAAGGACTGATCCTTGGCGGAACGGTATTTGCAGCCCGTGACATAAAGGTCGGCAATGTCGGTAACGACATGGATGTCCGTTCGGTCATAAAGCTCGGAGTTTCCGACAAGGTAAAGGAAGAACAGCGCAGAGTCGAGTCGCAGCTTTATGATCTCGAGAACAAATTAATGGTTCTTGAAAAAGGCCAGAGGGATTTCCAGGCGAAGTTCCCCGCAGAGATCCGTAATGCGATGGAGATGTATATAAAGATCGAGAATGCAATATATACGATCAGCATTGAGAAAGAGGCACTGCTTAACAGAAAGGCCGAGATAATGCGCCAGATCGCAAATACCGCGGATGCAATGATGACCGTAACGGGTAATCTTTACGGCAACATTCTTATAGAGATAGATTCAAAGAGGATAGTATCGACGAGGGCGACCAACGTCACCGTCAAAAAGGTTGATAACAGAGTAGGTATATTCCAGAATACATAAAGCCAAAGAGGACAGGTTGTATGAGAGACACCATTATCATTGTCGAGTCAAATGAAGATGTCAGAGAGATACTTGACGGTATGTTTTCGGAAAAGTATTCCGTCGTCAGTTATGAGGACGGCTTTGAGGCCGGAAACAAGATACCCGAGTTTAAGGACCGCCTGGCAGGTATAGTTATCGATACCGAAGTTCCGACGGTCGGAGGCATCGATGTTACCTCTAAACTCATGCAGGATCCTGCGTTTGCATCGATTCCGATCATAATAGTATCACCGGACGGTTCGTTAAAGAACGAGAAGTTCGCGTACAAGGCAGGAGCTGCGGACTTTTTCAAGATCCCGTTTGATTCCGAACTTTTAAAGGCCAAGATGCTCAAGTACGTGGATCTTTATTCGGTAAGGGAACAGCTGAATGAACTCAAGAAGCACTCAGCTTCACAGCAGACCGTATCCGAAGCTCCGATGTACAAAAAGATGCATGAGAATCTGATGGAGCTCGTCGGACGTATCATCGAAATGAGAAACCCCGAGAACGAGAACCACTTAAGACGACTTAAGGGACTTGTTAAGATCATGGCTCGTAAGACTATGGAACTTTATCCCGAGTACGGTCTTACGGAGGATAAGATAAACATCATCGTTTCTGCGGTTGCTTTACACAATATCGGTATGGCAGCGATCCCCGATTCGGTTCTTTTAAAACCCGGCAGACTTACCAACGAAGAGTACGAATTCATGAAGTCGCATACCTTAAGGGGTATCGAAGCGCTCGACTGGATAAAGGATGCCTGGCCGAGAGAATACGATGACGTCATTCGCAAGATGGTGCGTTCTCACCATGAAAAATACGATGGCGGAGGATATCCGGACGGATTGAAGGGAGATGATATCCCGATCGAAGCACAGCTTATCTCAATAGCGGATACATACGATGCGCTGGTTAATGACCGAGTATATAAAAAGGCATATCCCAAGGATGTGGCTGCTAATATGATCAATGTCGGAGACTGCGGAGTTTTCCCTCCCAAGATGCTCGAGGTATTCAAAAACTGCAGACCCGATCTTGAAAAATGGGAAGAATCGGATCTCGACCTAAAGAAGATCTGAAAAAATAAACAAAGGAAGTATTAAAAAATGGTCCAGTCAAGAACTCACAACTGTAACGAATTAAGGATTGAAAATGCCGGGCAGGAGGTAACTCTTGCAGGCTTTTATGACAACATGCGCCAGGTGGCTAAGAATCTCGGATTCCTGCAGCTTCGCGATTTCTACGGAGTAACGCAGGTGGTCATCGAGACCGAAGAGATGATGGCTAAGTTATCGGGAGTAAATAACGAATCAACTCTTCAGGTAACAGGTATCGTCAGAGAAAGAGAATCAAAGAACAACAAGATCCCCACAGGCGAGATCGAAGTCGTTCCGAGCGATATAAAGGTCCTCGGCAAATGTATCTACAACGAGCTTCCGTTCGAG
>JAEEJD010000202.1 GCA_016281675.1 Lachnospiraceae bacterium | reverse complement strand
TCGGGATCGACAGGAGTTCCCAAAGGAGTTGTTGTTTCACATCGCTCGCTCATCGACTATGTTGAGCAGTTCTGTAACGAGATAGATATTACCGAAGATGACGTTATCGCCAATCAGGCACCGTTCTATTTCGATGCGTCGCTCATCGATATTTACTGTACGCTTAGGGCGTGCGGAACGATGGGTATAGTGCCTCTGGAGTATTTTTCGATACCTTTAAAGCTCCTTGATTTTCTCCAGAAATACAATATTACGACGATCAGATGGGTACCTTCGGCTATGAAGATGGTATCAACGTTTAAAGGGTTCAAGTCCATCCGTCCCGATAAACTTCGCAAAGTGATATTCGGGGCCGAGTCGATGCCCACCAAAGTATACAATTACTGGAAAGCCAATTATCCGGATGCCGTGTTCGTTCAGATATACGGACCGACCGAGATCACCGGAGTATGTACTTATCATATCATTGACAGGGATTATGCCGACGATGAGACGATCCCTATAGGAAAAGCATTCAAAAATACGGAAGTATTTCTTCTTGATGAGGATGACAAGCTTATAAACCGCTCCGATATAACCGGAGAGATATGTGTAAAAGGAAGCTGTCTTGCTCTCGGATATTACAACGCCAAGGAAAAGAGCGATGCGGTGTTTGTCCAGAATCCGCTCAATCCGTATTACAGCGAGAAGATTTACCGCACGGGTGATCTTGCCAAATACAACGACCGCAAGGAACTTGTATTTGTATCACGTAAGGATTTCCAGATCAAACATATGGGGCACAGAATAGAGCTCGGTGAGATCGAGACCGCCGTCATGGCTCTCCCGAATGTCAAGAATGCATGCTGTCTGTACGATCAGGATAAACAAAAGATAGTTCTCTTTTATGAAACGGATGCCTATGACGACATTACGATCGTTGAGGCGCTCAAAGACAGACTGCAAAGATACATGCTCCCTAACGTTCTTCACAAGACAGAAGATATGCCTATGCTCAAGAACGGAAAAGTTGACAGGGTCAAACTCAAGGAAATGATTTGATAACGGAGGATATATATGGATAAGATAATTGAGATCTTAAAGGGTGTTCATCCCGAAGTCGATTATGAAAAGGAAACAGGTCTTATCGACAAGCGTATATTCGATTCGTTCGATGTAGTAACGGTTGTCGGTGAACTGATGGATGAATTCGACATCGAGATAACCGCAGAGCATATGGTTCCCGAAAACTTCAATTCGGCAGCCGCTATCGAAAAACTTGTAAAGACTCTGGAGGAAGAGTGAGTACATGTCGTTTATTTCGATAGATTTCGCTCTGTTCGTTACACTTGCGCTAATACTCTTTTATGCGGTCCCGAAGAAGTTTCAGTGGATCGTTCTTCTTGTTGCAAGTTACGCATTCTATGCACAGACCGATGCCGGCGATCTGGTTTATATCATTACAACGACCGTCACGACATTCACATGCGCCTTGCTTATAGATCAAAAAGGGAAGGCGCTTAGCGTATATCTTGCGGATAATAAGGAGACGCTGTCCAAAGAGGACAGGAAGAAGTGCAAGACACAGGCAAAAAAGAAGCAGAAACTGATACTTGTTCTGGGGCTTCTTATCAACTTCGGAATACTTGGTTATCTTAAATACGCAAATATTTCGATCGCATACATCAATCTCTACAGGTTAAAGTGGTTCGGTAACGCTGATTTCATACCTTTCATAAGGATACTGCTTCCGCTCGGAATATCTTTCTATACTTTCCAGACGATGGGATATCTCATCGATATATATTACGGAAAATACGAGAGAGAACGTAATTTCTTCAGGTTCGCTCTTTTTGTTTCGTTCTTTCCGCAGATCGTTCAGGGACCCATCAGCAGATTCGGACAATTAGCCCCAAGCCTTTACTCGGAAAAGAGTTTTGACTTTGCGCGTATCCGATCCGGATTTTACCGGATAACGTGGGGACTTTTTAAGAAACTTGTCATTGCGGACAGGCTTTCCGCATACGTTAAAGCAGTTATGGAGCAGAAGGATATGTATCCCGGCCTTTATGTGCTGCTTGCTGTGTTCTTCTACTCGATGCAGATATACGGTGATTTTTCCGGGGGTATCGATGTAGCACTCGGTGTTGCCGAGATGTTCGGTGTAGAACTTGCGGAGAACTTCGAGCGACCTTTCTTTTCCAAATCTATCTCCGAGTATTGGCAGAGATGGCATATCACTCTCGGAACATGGTTCAAGGAATACATCTTTTACCCGTTGTCTCTTAATAAGACGATAATCAAGCTCGGGAAAAAATCACGTGATAAGGGGATGGTCACTCTCGGAAAGAGGATCCCCATTTATATCCCCATGTTTTTCGTGTGGGCTCTTACCGGAATGTGGCACGGATCGGAGATGCGATATGTAGTATGGGGGCTTCTTAACTTCGTGTTCATAGTTCTCGGAACGGAACTTGAGGGCGTATCGCAAAAGATAGTCGGAGCGCTTAATCTTTCCGAATCGTCGTTTGTCATGAGGGCGTATCGTGCGTTCAAGACGTTCTGGCTTATGTCGTTTCTGAGACTGTTTGATATAAATAAGGATTCGGCCGAAGCATTTCACGCTTTCAGATGCATTTTCACGGGGTGGAAATCTTTTGACATAACGAAAGTGTATGAAGAACTGTCTCTTCCGATGGAAGATCTTATCGTCGCCATCTCGGCCATTACGATAATGTTTATATTCGATCTTGTGCAACGAAAGGGGAGCGTTCGTAAGAGGGTATTTGCACTTCCCGTTCCGGCACAGTGGTGTATTCTGTCGCTTCTTATAGCTGCGGTTTCGGTGTTCGGGTACTACGGTCCCGGATATGATGCTGCTTCTTTCATATACGGTGCGTTTTAAATGAAGAAGATAAGGACAATAATCGGCATAACGGTAAAGATCGCGCTCATATTGTTTCTGTTCTTTACACTTAACAGGATAATGGAGCCGAAATACATAAACGAGAACCAGGACGGACGTATCACACGTGAATACTATCCGGCCGCAAAGTATTCTGACGTTCTGTTCGTCGGATCTTCGACCGTGTTTTCCGGAGTGGATCCGCTTGTATTGTGGCAGGAGCAGGGCATATCCTCATTCGACAGAGCCAACGCTTCGCAGACGATGTGGATCTCGTATTACATGATCGAGGATGCGATCAGGTGGCATAAACCCGAACTTGTATGTCTTGATATGACGTTCATTAAATACGACGATGATTTTATCGAGGAACCCAGTACGCGAAAATCACTGGACGGCATGAGGCTTACTCCTTCCAAGATCAATTGCGCGCTTGCATCCATGGGCGAGGACGAGAAACTTGCCGATTATATAGTGCCGCTTTTCAGGTTTCATTCGAGGTGGAAAGAGTTTACATGGGATGATATAAGATATGCGTGGTATAATAGACCGGTGACGGTTAACGGTTATATCGCCGACAGGAATACAGAAGAAGCCGACCCCGGTGAACTTGTGTATACCGGAAGAGATAAGCCGATCAGTCCGAAGAACCTTGAATATCTGAAAAGATCGATCGAGCTTTGCAAGAGTCGCAGTATACAGATCATGCTTTTTAAGACACCGGCTTATTCGAGTAACTGGAGCGGCGAGCTTGACAGACAGATAGACGAGATCGCCAAAGAATACGGGATCAGATACATCAATTTCGATGAATACAATGATGCCATAGGACTTGATTACAGCGTTGACACTCCCGATGCGGGTGCTCATTTGAACGATAAGGGAGCCGTAAAGTTCTCAAAGTATTTTGCGGAACTTATCAGAAAGGACTATTCGGTAAGCGACAGAAGAGACGATGACGCTTACGTAAAGTTCTGGAATAAGAAGACAGAGGTGCAGTGATCACCAGAGGATGAATGATATGGACGAAAAAAGAAGGATTTCCCTTGAAAGGGCATCCGAACTGCATGAAGAGATAGAGGATTATCTTGAGTTTAAGAACGAATTCCTTCGTCAAACGGCTCAGGTCAGGGATGTTTTGTCCAAAAAGCATAAAGAGGAACTGATGGATTATTTCGATGCGTGTGAGGACGAATGGAACGACTGGCATTGGCAGCTTCGCCACAGGATCAGCTCGGTTTCGCTTCTTTCGAAATTCATCAAGCTTTCCGAAGAACAGTATAAGATGTTCGAAGAGGTATCGAAGAAGTTCAGATGGGCAACGACACCTTATTATCTGTCACTCATGGATTATGAGGATATGCGTTATCCGATCAATATGATGGCGCTTCCGAGCAGTTGCGAGAACGATGAGAGCGGCCAGCTCGATCCCATGAGCGAGGAGTATACGAATCCCGCGCCCTGCATAACAAGAAGATATCCAAACCGTCTTATAATTAACGTTACAAGTTCCTGTGCAATGTTTTGCAGACATTGTCAGCGCAGAAGAAGGATAGGAGAGTCGGACCGTATAGAATCCGAAGAGAACATCGCTGCCGCTATAGAATATATCAGAAATACCAAGGAGATAAGGGATGTACTTATAACCGGCGGCGATCCGCTCATGCTTCCTGATGAGATGCTTGAGAGCATTATCAGTCAGGTAAGGGCTATACCACATGTTGAGATAATAAGACTCGGAACAAGACTTCCGGTAACCATGCCTCAGAGGATAACGCCCGAACTTTGTTCGATGCTCAGAAAGTATCACCCGTTCTTTATCAACGTACAGTTCAATCATCCCGGGGAACTTACCGAGGATGCTGTTAAAGCATGTGAACGAATTGTTGATGCGGGAATTCCCATGGGGAATCAGATGGTATTCCTCAAAGGAATAAATGATGATAAATATATAGTTCAGCTTCTTAATGAAGGACTTCTTAAGGCGCGTGTTCGTCCCTACTACATTTTCCATCCCAAGCAGGTTAAGGGAACAAAGCATTTCGAGATCACGGTGGAAGAGGGTCTTCGTATCATGAAGTATCTCAGAGGACATACTTCGGGACTTGCCATACCGCAGTACATATTAAATGCGCCCGGAGGACTCGGCAAGATACCTCTGCTTCCGAACTACATCGAAGAAAGCGATGATGAACACGTTAAGCTCTTCACGTGGGAAGGCAAGGAAGTGGATATCGTGTACTGATGTGATTTTCCTTCGGAGAAAATCACGTCTTGTAATGAACGACGAAATCCGTTATAATTTAAATAACCTGAAATGTACGGTCAAATTCTTGTAATTTTGAACCTACATCACTTTAAACGGGATTCCTATATTGCCGGTCGGATGTCAGGCCTCAATTATCGGTGGAAGGCAGAAGATTCGGTTGCGGTTACCCACCTGGCATATACGCTAGGAGTCAAAATACAGGAATCGGCATTTCGGGGCATGGGATTCTATAGTTTCTATAGAATCTTTTTTGTTTGATTTTTTCAGTATTTATGCTATTATTCATTAGTTGGAAATATACATTGACGGTTTGAAATCTTGAACAAAAGCAGATCTCGTTTTGTAAAAAAAGCGGAAGAGTTTTTTGCGATTCTTGCCGCAAAGAGAACAGATACATATTCGGCGGCAGCGGCGTTTTAC
>JAEEJD010000201.1 GCA_016281675.1 Lachnospiraceae bacterium | reverse complement strand
CGCTTCCCGCAAACGATAAGATGATCGAGAACATGCTGAAGGCTTTCGGGCAGAGCGGTGTTGCGGCCGTTTACGCAAGGCAGCTTGCAAACGATGACGCCTCTCTCGGCGAGAGATTCTCCAGATCGTTCAATTATCCCGCCACATCCTTTGTCAAATCGGAAGAGGACAAGGAAAGGCTCGGGATCAAGACGTATTTTTGTTCCAATGCATGTGCCATGTACCACAGGGAAGTGTTCGAGAGGCTCGGAAAGTTCCCGAAGGATATGATATTCAACGAGGATATGGTGTTTGCGCATACGCTTATAGAAAACGGCTACCGTATCGCATATGCGGCGGATGCGCTCGTGTACCATTCCCATAACTACACGAACATGCAGCAGTTTCACCGGAACTTCGACCTTGCGGTCTCCCAGGCGATGCATCCCGAGGTGTTCGCGGATGTTTCCTCTGAATCCGAAGGAAAGACTTATGTCAAAGAGGCTTTCGGTTACTTCAAAAAAGCCGGAAAGCCGGCTTATTTCATAGGATTTGCCGTGCAGAGCGCTTTCAGGCTTGCCGGATACAAACTCGGCAAGAAATACGAAAAACTGTCCAGAAGGCAAATATTAAAATGCACTTCAAATCCGAACTATTTTCATAAACACTGGAGCTAACACAATGAGTGATATCAAAAAATACTGCAGCCTGTGCGGCAGGAGCGAGGAAGATGCCGGCACGCTTACGCCGATCTCAGAAGGGATCAGAGTATGCCCGGGATGTCTTTCCAATGCGATGAAGCTTGCCGAGCAGCTTACAAACCTCACAAGGAACTCGGACAACGTGTCTGCATGGGGTCCTTTTTTCGGGAACATGGTCAATCCGGCCAAGCCTGAGACTCCCAAGGTTCAGGAACCGGTCTCCGAAGAAACTTCACCGGAGGATCCGGCAGATCCCGGGAAAGAGAAGCCGGAGGAAGGCGACAATGAGACGGAAAAGGGCCGCAACGTGAGATTTGCAGGTGGATACGGTCTGCCTCATGTCGGTTTTTTGTCCATGGCGGATCTGCAGAACATGATGTTCGGCAGTCCGGCTGCAAAGAAGAAGGATAAGGACGAGAAGAAGGAAGCTCCGGTGATCGATATAAAGAACATTCCGCTTCCCCATAAGATAAAGGAACTTCTCGATGAATATGTCGTGGGCCAGGAGAATGCCAAGAAGGTGATGAGCGTTGCGGTTTACAACCATTACAAACGCGTCGCCTCGGAAGGTATGAAGCCTGAGGAATTCGAGGAACGCCTGAGGGATGTTGAGATAGAAAAATCAAATGTCCTTCTGATCGGTCCGACGGGCTGCGGTAAGACATATCTTGTAAAGACGCTGGCAAAACTTCTCGATGTACCGCTTGCCATAACGGATGCCACGAGCCTGACGGAAGCCGGTTATATCGGCGATGACATAGAGAGCGTCGTATCAAAGCTTCTCGCGGCTGCGGACAACGATGTTGAAAAGGCCGAAACAGGCATAATATTCATAGATGAGATAGACAAGATTGCCAAGAAAAAGAATTCGCATTCAAGAGATGTTTCCGGAGAGAGTGTTCAGCAGGGAATGCTCAAACTCCTGGAGGGTGCCGAGGTCGAGGTGCCGGTCGGGGCCAATTCCAAGAACGCCATGGTCCCTCTTGCCACCGTGGATACGAGAAACATACTGTTCATATGCGGCGGCGCTTTTCCCGAACTTGACGAGATTATAAAGCAGCGCCTTAGAAAGCAGACTTCAATAGGGTTTAACGCGGAACTTAAGGATACGCTTGATAAACGAAAAGACATCCTCGAGGAAGTTACCGTCGAGGATGTCAAGAAGTTCGGTATGATACCGGAGTTCGTCGGAAGACTTCCGGTCATATGTACGATGCAGGGGCTGTCTGACGAGATGCTCGTTGCCATACTGAAAGAGCCTAAAAACGCGATAATCAAGCAGTATCAGAAACTTCTGTCAATGGACGAGGTTGATCTCGTATTTGCCGACGATGCTCTTTTATCCATTGCCCAAAAGGCTCAGGAGAAGGAGACCGGTGCCAGGGCGCTTCGCGCGATAATCGAGGACATAATGCTTGATATAATGTACGAGATCCCCAAGGATGACAATATCGGCCGTGTGACGATAACCCGTGATTATCTTGAAGGCAAAGGCAGCCCGCTCATAGAGACAAGAGCGTGAATGCTCATTCAGTCGCTGTCACCTTTAAGCTGGTCTTCCGGAACATTGTAAAAAACGGTTCTGACGTCTTCTATCCACCAATAAGGCCTGATGTCGTAAACCCATCCTTTTCTTGTAAGTTTTGCTTTTAGTACTTCGCAGTCATCGCCATTATAGAGGACTGCCATCCCGCGGCAAAAATATGGAAGAAGATGCCAACCTTTATCTCCGCCTGCAACCTTTTCAAGAAGTTCTTCTTCTACCATGTTCATCATAACAGCTCGCCTTCTTTCTTCTCCCGCTTTTGCGGGTCCTTTTCTTTGTTTCCGAATACGTTATAGCACCCAAAGCGTCACAGATGCGTCATACGGCCGGAATTGATAAAACCCGCGATTTGTGTTAGTTTTATGCGTGGAGGAATATTATTAATGTATCAGTTTGTCATATACATTCTGTATCTGACTATAGTCGGGCTGTTTGCCGTATGTGTATTTACGCTGACGAAGTGGCGCACAATGCTTCATACGTATCTGTTTTTCTATTGCGTTGCAAACCTTGTGTATAATGTCGGATACATCCAGCTCCTTCATTCAACCGGTCTTGATATGTACGTTGCGGCTCTGAAAGTGGCATATTTCGGACGCCTGTGGGTCGGATTGGCGATGACCCTGTTCATAGCCGAACTGTGCGGTAAAATCTATCCTACGATCGTCAAAGCGATCGCCGGAATGTTTAATATGTTCGTCTATTTCTTTATTCTCAACCTTGAGAGCAACCGCCTTTATTACAAGCATATGGAATTCAAAATGGTCGGAGATTTCCCGACGCTGCCGCATTCGGGAGGGCCGATCTATTTTGTTTACACAGGACTGAACCTGTTCTATGCGATCACGTGTGTATATCTGATCGTTTCGGCATATATCCGAGAGAAAAACGAAACGGTCAAAAAACGCGATCTGATCATGGTGGTCTCGGTGTTTGCGCTTGTTGTAACGTATGTCATATACTTCTTCAAACTCGTACAGCTGGCGCGCATTTTCGATGTAATGATCGTAGGGTATGCCGTGTGTACGGCATTCATGCTCGTAGCCATAGTCAAATACAAGATGCTTGATACGGCTTCGGCTGCCAAGAACTATGTTGTGGATGAGCTTTCAGAGGGGATAATAGTTGTTGATAACGCAGATCGGGTCAACTATTATAACAAGCCGGCCCAGAAACTGTTTCCGGAACTTGACGATCCCAAACGGTCGGATGTGATACAAAAACTGCTGAGTGATTTTCGCTCGTCGATAGATTCGGGCGAGCCCGTGAGGCTGGGCGGAAGGATATACACACCCCGTATCAATCCGCTTACGGAGGATGAGACACGTATAGGAACGCTTTATTCGCTTTCCGATGACAGCGAACATTACAGGTATATGGATGAGCTGCGCAAACAGAAGCAGATCGCGGACAATGCAAATGAGGCAAAATCCCAGTTCCTTGCGAACATGTCTCACGAGATACGTACACCGATCAATGCGGTTCTCGGATTTAACGAGATGATAACAAGGGAGTGTGAGAAGTTTAATGATACCAGGGAGGAAAAGAGTCCCGCTGTTTCGGAAGCTTTTGAAAATATAGGATTGTATTCCGGAAATATCGAGGGCGCGGGAAACAACCTCCTGTCAATAATCAATGACATACTCGACCTTTCCAAGATCGAGGCAGGCAAGATGGATCTGGTGGAAGGGGAATACAACTTAAGTTCGGTCATTAGGGACATAACCGGAATGATAGCGTTCCGCGCGCAGGAAAAGGGACTAGAATTCATAACGGATATTGATGAGACCCTTCCCGACAGTCTGTACGGCGACATGGTGCGCGTAAGACAGGTGATAACCAATATTCTTACAAATGCCGTCAAATACACGGACAGCGGAAACGTGAAGCTTATCCTTCGCCGACAGGATGACAGTGAGGTTCGGGCAGGGGAAATGCTGAATCTTGCGGTAACGGTCAAGGATACCGGTATAGGCATTCGTTCTGAAGACATGGAAAAACTGTTCGGATCGTTTGAAAGACTGGATCTCAAGCATAACAGCACGATCGAGGGAACGGGACTGGGACTGGCCATTTCACATCAGCTGGTAGCCATGATGGGCGGAAATATTAAGGTTACCAGTGAGTACGGTTCAGGATCCACATTTGTGATCACGATACCGCAGAAGGTTTCATCCGTGGAGCCTGTCGGTAATTTCAGCAGTCGTACCGAAAGCCCGGACAAAAAGAAGAAGCGCTACAAAGTGTCATTTACAGCTTCGGATGCTGCAGTACTGGTTGTAGACGATTCCATCGTAAACCTGCGTGTGGCAAAGGCACTTCTGCGGGATACCGGTCTTGTGATCGATACGGCGGACAGCGGTGCCAAGGCACTGGAACTTACGATGCAGAAAAAATACGATGTGATCCTTATGGATCAGCGTATGCCGAATATGGACGGAACCGAGACGTTTAAAAACATACGCACACAGCAGGGCGGGGCCAATCCCGATACCCCCGTCATATGCATGACTGCCGATGCGATCATAGGTTCAAAGGAAAAATACATCGGGGCAGGCTTTGACGATTATCTGTCAAAACCCGTCAAGAGCGCGGAACTGGAACAGACTCTTATCAGGTATATTTCGAAGGATAAGATAAAGATGTCATAGAGACTGTATGTGCTATAATGCTTCTTAAAGGACCGGACCGGTCCGTTGCGAAAACAGGGAGGATATATGCTGGACAGATCATATTACGAAAAGGCGGATGAGATCATAGCCGCCCATGGAAAAGGAAAAGAATCCCTTATTCCGATAATGCAGGATATTCAGGCGGTGTACCGTTATATTCCGCCCGAGATACTGACTTATGTCGCTAAGAACATAGGTATCACGGAAGCGAAGGCGTACTCCGTCGCAACCTTTTATGAGAACTTTTCGTTTGATCAAAAGGGCAAATACGTGATCAAAGTGTGTGACGGCACGGCATGTCATGTCAGAAAGGGAACTCTTATACTGGAGAGGCTGTACAAAGAGCTCGGATTGTCGGATGAGAAGCACACCACGGATGACATGATGTTCACGGTAGAGACCGTATCGTGTCTGGGAGCGTGCGGACTCGCACCGGTAATGACGGTAAATGACGAAGTGCATCCCGCGATGACACCCGATAAGGTTACCGAGACGATCAAGAAGATCAGGGAGGATGAAGCATGAACAGGTTATCATCACGAGAAGATCTTGCAAGTATAAGAAAACAGTCCGAAGACCGTATAGCGGGCATTAAGTGCCGCATTCTCATATGTGCCGGAACCGGATGCCTTGCCGGCGGATCGCAGAAGATATATGAGAAGATGTGCGAACTGTGCGGAACATCGCCGGATGCCGAGATCGTGTTCGGACCCGAGGCGGCCCATGCGGATACGGACATACAAAAGAGCGGATGCCACGGCTTCTGTGAGATGGGACCGCTCGTACGAATAGAGCCGTATAACTATCTGTACATAAAGGTAAAACCCGAGGACTGCGAGGAAATATACAATACGACCATTCTGGGTGGCAAGCCGGTCGAAAGGCTTCTGTATGCTATGAACGGGGTTACGTATCCCGCGCAGGAAGATATTCCTTTTTATGCCAAGCAGATGCGTCTCGTCCTCAAAAACTGCGGACATATAGGAGCGGAGCATATAGAGGAATCCCTTGCGTTTGACGGATACAAGGCTCTTGAAAAGGCGCTGTTTGAGATGACGCCCGAATCGGTCATAAACGTTATATACGACTCAAACCTTCGCGGACGCGGAGGCGGCGGATTCCAGACAGGCTATAAATGGAAGCAGGTCGCAAGACAGGAAGAGAAGGTCAGATATATCGTCTGCAACGGTGACGAAGGAGACCCGGGTGCATTCATGGACCGTTCGGTCATGGAAGGCGACCCTCACAAGATGATAGAAGGTATGCTCATCGCGGCGTATGCCGTCGGTGCCCACGAAGGTTACATATACGTGCGTGCCGAGTATCCGCTCGCGGTATCGAGACTGAAGATCGCGATCGCCCAGGCCGAAGAGGCGGGGCTGATCGGTGACGATATACTCGGCTCGGGATTTTCGTTCAGGCTTCATATCAACAAAGGAGCCGGAGCGTTCGTGTGCGGCGAGGGAAGTGCGCTTACCGCGTCGATCGAAGGCGAGAGGGGAATGCCCAGGACCAAGCCGCCCCGTACGGTGGAACAGGGTCTGTTTGGCAAGCCGACCGTACTTAATAACGTTGAAACATATGCAAACGTTCCGATGATAATCATGAACGGATCCGACTGGTATCATTCGATCGGAACCGAGAAGAGCCCCGGAACAAAAGCGTTCGCCGTGACCGGAAGCATCAACAACACCGGTCTTATAGAAGTACCGATGGGTACGACCCTTCGCGAGATAATCTACGATATCGGCGGAGGGATCAAGGGCGGCAAGGAGTTCAAGGCCGTTCAGATCGGAGGACCGTCGGGAGGGTGCCTGATATCTGCGGATCTTGATGTGCCGCTTGATTTCGACTCGCTCAAGGAAAGAGGCGCGATGATAGGATCGGGCGGACTCGTTATCATGGACGAGGATACGTGTATGGTAGAGGTCGCAAGATTCTTCATGAACTTCACGCAGAACGAATCATGCGGAAAATGCGTTCCGTGCCGTGAAGGTACGATGAGAATGCTTGAGATACTTGAAGATATAGTTAACGGTCGCGGAACACCGGAGCAGCTCGATCTTCTCGAGGAACTCGGAAAGGCGATAACGGATACCGCTCTTTGCGGACTCGGAAAATCGGCGGCTCTTCCCGTACTCTCTACACTCCGCGTGTTCAGGGACGAGTATGAGGAGCACGTACGCGACAGGAAGTGCCGTACCGGTACGTGCAAGGCGCTTTCAAGCTATACGATCGATCCGGCTCTTTGCAAGGGCTGCAGCAAGTGTGCGAGAAACTGTCCCGTAGGTGCGATCACGGGCGAACTGAAGAGTCCGTACACGATAGACCAGAGCAAGTGTATCAAATGCGGCGCATGTGCCGACAACTGCCCGTTCTCGGCGATATCCCGCGGTTAGGCAGGTAAATGTCACGGATCTTATGAAGTGCAGGAGGATCTAAATGGATTATATGACAATTGACGGCATCAAGGTGCCGATAGAAGACGAGAAGAATATACTCTCTCTTATCAGAAAAGCCGGGATAGACATCCCCACGTTCTGTTACCACTCGGATCTGTCGATCTACGGTGCGTGCAGGATGTGCATGGTGGAGGACGAGAGGGGCAAGATGTTCGCATCATGCTCCGAACAGCCGCGTCCCGGAATGGTGATCCATACGAACACCAAGAAGCTCCAGCAGTACAGAAAGCTTATCATCGAGCTGCTTCTGTCGTCGCATTGCAGGGATTGTACAACGTGTACGAAGAACGGAATGTGCGAACTGCAGAGCCTTGCGTACCGTGTCGGCGTGCATGCGGTAAGGTTCCTCAACAAGAAGGAATCGCTCCCGATCGATATGAGCAGCAACTGTATCGTCAGGGACCCGAACAAGTGCATACTCTGCGGAGACTGTGTCAGGACCTGTTCGGAAAATCAGGGAATCGGAGCGATCGATTTTGCCCACAGGGGCTCCAATATGCAGATCACTCCCGCCTTCGGCAAAAATCTCAGCGATACCGACTGCGTGGGCTGCGGACAGTGTGCGGTAGTATGTCCGACCGCGGCGATATCTGTAAGGACGAACGTTACGGAAGTTTGGGATGCTATAGAAAATCCCAACGTGCGCGTTGTGGCGCAGATCGCGCCGGCCGTCAGGGTAGCCGTAGGTGACAAGTTCAACCTGCCCAAGGGCGAGAATGCGATGGGAAAGCTTGTCAAGGCACTCAGGATCATGGGATTCGACGAAGTGTACGATACGAACTTCGGTGCGGATCTTACTGTAATAGAAGAGTCGAAGGAATTCGCCGAAAGACTCAAATCCGGAGAAAAGCTTCCGATGTTCACATCATGCTGTCCGGGATGGGTGAAGTTCTGCGAGAACAAGTATCCGGAGTTTGCGGATAACGTCAGCACGTGCCGCTCTCCGATGGGAATGTTCTCTCCGGTCATAAAGGAATATTTCGCAAAGCAGGATAAAGAGGAAGGCAAGACAACATACATCGTTGCGATAATGCCCTGTACGGCCAAGAAGGACGAGATACTCCGCCCCGATAACCACACGGACGGCCGTCAGGATACGGATATCGTTATCACAACCCAGGAGATCATCCGTATGATCAAGCAGGTCGGAATCAAATTCGAGACACTTGATTCCGAGGCGTGTGACATGCCGTTTTCTATGGCTTCCGGCGGTGCCTCGATATTCGGTATCACCGGTGGTGTGACCGAAGCGGTGCTCAGGCATCTTGCGGACGATAAAGATCATACAACGATCGAGAATATCAAATATTCGGGTATCCGAGGCAAGCAGGGATTCAAGGAGGCCACGGTGACCTTGGGAGATCGCGATGTCAGGATCGCGGTCGTTCACGGACTTAAAAATGCGGCCAACCTTCTTGACGATATCAAAGCCGGAAAGGCACAATACGATTTTGTCGAAGTGATGGCATGCAGACGCGGGTGCATACTCGGAGGCGGACAGCCCGTACCTATGGGACCGCAGACAAGATCCGCGAGAATGAACGGTATATATCAGGTCGATCAGCTATCGAGCATCCGCTATACCGACGAGAATCCGCTCATAGACCGTATATGGGAGGACATCATAGCGGGACGCGAACACGAACTTCTGCACCGGGCAAAATAGCCCGGTGTTTTTGTGCTTTTCTTTGACATTGACCGCAATATATGGTAGCCTATTGTTTAGGAGTATAAACAAGGGGAGCCATATGTGACATTTTAGTGACGCATCTTTTTATATTATTCCCCGAGACAAAATAAACCCCATATGTGATAAGGAGAATAACATGAAGAAAACGATCTCACTTATCATGGTAATGCTGCTTTCGATAACGATCTTCGCATCGGATATCGCGGGCATCACCATGGTAGTACGCGCAAGCGAAGAATACTCGGACGAGGGCGACGACGGTGGGGATGATCCGACACCGGTAGTGACCGAAGTACCCGATCCCGACCCGGATCCCGATCCTACGGAAATCCCCGATCCCGATCCGGACCCTGATCCCGATCCCAACCCGGATCCGGATCCGACACCGGTCGTAGATCCGGCTGCTGAAGAGGCTGCAAGAAAGGCAGAAGAGGAAGCAGAGGCAGCAAGGAAGGCAGCCGAGGATGCGGCTAAGAAAGCTGCGCAAGAAGCAGCCAACGATTATTCACTCATCGTCACCATGAACGGAGCGCAGATTCCGGGAGTG
>JAEEJD010000200.1 GCA_016281675.1 Lachnospiraceae bacterium | reverse complement strand
GACAGGACCGCCGCACTTGTCACACTTCGGAACGCCTTCGCTGTTTATGATGTAATCTATATCAAATGATTTTCCGCAGGATTCGCAGTAATTACGCAGGACGCTTCCGTGAAGTTCGAGGACCTCTTTACTTCCCGCCGCCTGATGAAGTCCGTCGATATTCTGTGTGACAACAGCTTTGAGCTTTCCGGCTTTTTCAAGTTCCGCCAGCTTAAGATGTGCTTTATTGGGCTTTGCACTTGTGCAGAGCATCTTGTCCCGATAGAATCTGTAGAACTCTTCCGGTTTGCTTCTGTAGAAAGAATGCGACAGTATCGTTTCCGGAGGGTAGTCATATTTCTGATTATACAATCCGTCCACACTTCGAAAATCCGGGATGCCGCTTTCGGTGGAAACGCCGGCTCCGCCGAAGAACACAATGTTGTCGGACTCACTTATCCACTGTTGTAATGTTTCCTGTGCTGTCATGAAATACCTCCTTTACGAAACCTGCACCTGCATCTTTGCACGGCATACCTTATCAGAATTCTGATTTCGTATCGTAACCTTTATCATAAGGAGCGAATACGTATCGTTCTTTTCCTCGACCACACCTTCAACCGTAAGTGTATCGCCTATATATACCGGTTTTGCGAATTTGATCTTCACCTCGTGTATCAGGCTGTTCTTCCCGGGAAGATACACTCCCGCAAGAGTGGACAGCAAAGACGCCGTGAGCATTCCGTAAACCACACGCCCGGGATGTCCTTTTGACACCGCATAATCCTCATCGTTATGAAGCGGATTGACGTCACCGGTGATACCGCAAAATGCCGACATCATATCTTCGGTGATCTTTACCGTAAAGCTCTCCTTATGTCCCTCTTTGATATCTTCGTATGAATATTCGTTCATGACCGGTCCCCTGATCTACAGTTTGGAAATGATTAGATCGACCATTTCCCCTACATTCTCGAGTTTGTTTACCTCTTTGATGTCAAACTTCAGATCAAACTCCTTTTCCATCGACACGATGAGCGCGATATGTTCAAGCGAATCCCAGTCCTCTATGTCGGATGAATTGGTGGAATCTTCTATAACGAGAGTATCGTCGTCAAAGACATCCCTGAATATTCGCGTAACCTTCTCCATTACTTCTTCGTGAGTCATCGTAATAACCTTTCCTTATTCTCTCTCCAGTAATCCCGCATCGACCATCCTGCGTATTGTCGGGAGCATATCGGAAACAGGATGTCCTATATATTCACTCAATTCGAATATATCATTTGTTCCGTCCGCATATGCCGATATGTCCTTGAGAATGAGCGTATCTTTATAGCTCTCCTTGTTACTCGTCGTAGGCATCAGTCCTCTTCTTCCGAGTTGCGGTTCGCAGAGGCATTTAATCTTATACCTGTAATTATTCTCAAGCGCCTCCGTACATTTTATCAGCACTTCAAGACTGCCCGCAAGTCCGTCCGGAGATATGATGTCAAGGTTATCCCCGCTCGTATGATACTCGGGATAAACATGATATTTTGACCTGCAGAAGCATACAAGAGGGATATCGACTCCGGGAGCCTGATACTGCCTTTCGTCACTGCCCCTCTCGAGATACGAGTACTCGCAAAAATCCGGATCCTGCCCTTTCAGCACATTCATCAGCACCTTGTCGGCAAGCGTGTTCGCATATCTTGAATGGACTATGGAATACGTTCTGTCATCTCCGACACATGTAACGTTAAACCCCGCTATTATGTTCTTCTTCATGACATCGAGATTTCTTGATATGTAAGTTATCGCACCTATTGTCTCCGGAAGCAGCACGATCCTGTACGAATACCTCCGGTCCGTTTTCGAACTCAGATACTGTGCAAGTTTTGACAGCACAACAGGTCCGGAGCACTCATTGTTGGCCATTGAAGGATGGCATATGTACGAACTGAAGAAGATCTCTTCGCTGCTCTTACCGGGTATCAAAAGTTCCCCGTAAGTAAGACTTCCCGGTTTCAGCTCGGAATCGATATATGCATGGTATCTGCCTTCGGGAAGACTTTGGAGCATTTCCTCGCTCATACAGAATCCCCAGCGCTCTTTGTAATATGAAGTGCAATACGGAATAAGCTCAGGCTGGTCCTTCAGCGTATATATGTGTTCGCGAAGCGCTGCCAGATCCATCCACTCATCGACAGGTGTAGAATAACCCATGACGTGAAGGTTGTTGACTTTCATGTCAACGATGCGTTCACCGTTCTCGTTTTCGATATACGCTTCCCTGATCGTCCATTCATTCGGGATCGTCCAGTCAAAGACCTTGGTTCCGGTCGGAACTTCGTGCAAAGTCATATCGGGCATGTATCTCTTGAGGATGTCAAACGTCTGTCTGACTCCGTCACCCATAATGCTCCTGCATATCGGGAACAGCTCCTTCGCCCTTTCAAACATTTCCTTCCCGTCTTCAAGGTAAGAATCATCCTGACCGATGAACGAGCATATCCTTCGGCTCCTGTTATGACGAACATCCTCCTGAAGTATCGGATGTGAATCTTTCAGTTCAATGATCTTGAACTCAAGATCGTTTATATAGAAACGTTTCATTATACCTTTCTCGATGAATTCATCTTCAAAGGCATAAATTACATTCGTGACATCCCTGTCGAGTGCGCGAACATTCATGTCGTACGTTCTAACCGATGTCACTCCGTTTTCGTCGGTATACTCACCGGTAAAATCTTTCAGATACCTGTAGTTCCTGTACAGGTGTCCCACCGACTGTTCGGCATAGTGGACAAACACGAACGAATGCTCCAGATCCTTGTCGATGAAAAGATTCCTGTAACCGTGTTCAACCATGTAAGCAAACGGCGAATCGTCTCCGAAAGAACTCTTATTGTCAAGGGCACAAAGATCATCCGTATCCTTTCCCCATACGGCAAATGAATAGATCGCATGTTTTGTCCTGCGAAAATCATCTCTTTGCATCGCCGTCTTACACAGGGACCCTGTCTTGGGCATCGTCTTGTAATAATCAAAAGGCGTACCGCCGCAAAAGCTCCAGTTGAAGGCCGGAAATACAAGCGTGCCTTCTTCTCCTATGATATCTATGATCCCGTCGATCAGAATATTAAGATCGGTCTCATCGTCGTGATGCATGATCGAATACAGGAGACCCTTAACATCGCTTGTGACATAAACCCTGTCACCTTTGTTGAGTCCGAGATGTTTTGCCAGATCCCTGAGTTTGATATATTCAGACATTTCTATCCTCTGCGTTCCTTGAAAAATAAAACAGTACGGAATGATTTCCGTACTATTTTACCGCATAATCCTTTATTTATAAACCCAAACTTTACTTGACCACAGCCGCATCCATTGCGATATCAACGGCTTTATTCTTGACGGCGTTCTTCATTGTGTAACCCTCGCCGTATGTTTCAAGTGAACTCTTGTAGAATTCTTCGTCTCCGTACATTTCCTGAACGATACCTTCAGCTTCGGCCTTGGTAAGTGTTATGCCCTCACTCTCGAGAACAGCCTGATAAACAAGATCGGCCTTAACGAACTTTTCCGCCCTGTCCGTTATATCGGCGGTGTATGCATCATCGCTCATACCGATGTAGTCTTCAAAACTGCCAACTTCCTGGCCGTACTGAGAATACATCTCAGACATATACTGATAAGACTGAACGTCCGAATACTTGGTCGTTTCCTTTACATTCTTAAGATACTTGCTCGGGAACTTGTTCACGGTCGACTTCTCTGTAAGATAATTGTCGACATATGCCTTTAACTGTCCGTCATAGTAGCTGTCTCTCAGTGATTTTTCATATTCGGCTACCGTTGATCCCATATCCGGATAATATGCACACACGAAATCATCATTGTATTCGGGATCGACATAAATGCCGTGGATCGTTACGGCAAACTGTGCGGGCTTTCCTGCAAGCTCAGCCGCATTATAGTTCTCGGGGAAAGTCACATTGACTGTAACTTCTTCACCGGCCTTGTGTCCGATCAGCTGACTCTCGAAACCTTCGATGAACTGACCGCTTCCGATCGTGAGATCATATCCGTTTCCGCCCGAATTACCGCCCTCGAACTCAACTCCGTCGATAGTTCCGACGTAATCGATGTTGACCTTATCTCCGTCCTTGACCGTACCTTCTTCTTTTAATACCTGATGAGCCGCAAGAGCCTGATTGATCACATCCTTAAATTCCTCATCGGTATATGTTACTTCTCCCTTGGGAACCTCAATGCCTTTATAGTTGCAAAGTGTAACATAATCAAGCGCCTTTACTCCCTTGATGTATCCGTTCTCATCAAGCTGTGCCGAATAATCGCCGCTCGCATTGATCGTATTGGCCTCTTTTAAAATAACCTTTACGATACCGAAAATCACAAGCCCCACGACTGCGACTGCGATAACTCCTCCGATTATCTTCAGGATAAGATTTTCTCTTTTCTGTTTTGCTACGCTTTTAGCGCGCTCCTCTCTTTTCTGTTTACTCTTGCTGACTGTGTTCTCTTCCATAATAATGCTCCTCGTTACTGAATTTATTTATCAAGTTTTCTGTTAAGTATCTCTTTTCCGTCATCAACGATCCCGAATCTCTCGGACTCATCAGACCGTCTCCACAAAAAATGGAAACGAAGTTCATCACCCGACCGGATCCTCGCAATATTCTCACGATGCTTCAACAGAAGCGCCAGACTTGCGATGCAGATGATCGCAGACGGTATCCACACTTTATATATGACCCCTACCGTGAGCGGAACTATAAATGCCATCGATATGGGAGCAAAGCATATGTAATCCGTTATGGTTGCGATAACAAACGCGGCTATGAACAGTATCACAAACAACCTGTAATCTATCCCGAGTACGGTGCCTCCGAAGCACGCCAGACCCTTGCCGCCTTTGAATCCCATGTAAAACGGAAGGATATGTCCCAATACCGCACCGACGCCCGCGAGTATACCCGCATAGCTTATATTTCCACAATACGCTTCCGGAAACAGATACTGCGCCAGCCTGAATGCCGCAAATGCCTTAAGTATATCTATTGCAGCCACGAACAAACCTATCTTCTTTCCTACAACTATTACCAGATTTGAAGCTCCGGCATTGCCCGAGCCGACACGTCTGATATCGAAGCCTTTAAGTTTTGAGATTATGTAGGAGAGATTGATACAGCCGAAGAAGTAGCCGATTATCAGACTCCCCAGGATTGTATTTATCAAAATCTTCATAGCAGGGATTATACAGCATTTTGCACGTTAATGTCAAAAACAGGAATGTGCAGAGAGTGAAGAAGAGACCCTGTGTGTTTTAACGGGCGTTCCGAAAAACATCATCATGGGTCTCTTCTTCATAAATAATTGATTATTTATATTACTTATTTGTAAGGATTCTCGTTCTTGTAGAGATTTCCTGCCGGTCTGTTGAACTCGAGTTCCTCGTCAAGTACTCCGATATACTTGAATACATCATAGAGTGCCTTGCCGTGATGTCCGAATGCAACCGCACCGTGATGAGGATAGTTACCACCGATAAGAGCGTAACGGTAGAATCTTCCCATCTCATGGATTGCGAATACGCCCGTACCGCCGAACGATCTTGTAGCAACGGGAAGAACCTCACCTTCTGCAACGTAAGCGCGAAGCTTGTTGTCGGAAGTTGACTGCAGACGATAGAATGTGATGTCGCCCGGTACAATGTCGCCTTCGAGAGTTCCGTTTGTAACCTCGATAGGAAGGGCACGTGCCATTATAGCCTGATACTTCATCTCGCCCTTTGTAAGCTTCTTCGAGCATGTATTTCCGCAATGGAATCCCATGAATGTATCCGTAAGCTTGTAATCGAACTTGCCTTCGATCGACTCCTTGTACATGATCTTGGGAACAGAGTTGTTGATATCAAGGAGCGTTACGATATCGTCACTTACGCATGTTCCGATGTACTCTGACAGGCATCCGTAGATATCAACTTCACATGCTACAGGGATACCGCGTCCCGTAAGTCTGGAGTTAACAAAGCAGGGTACGAATCCGAACTGTGTCTGGAATGCGGGCCAGCACTTTCCTGCGATAGCGAAGAACTGTTTGCTTCCCTTATGCTCCTCGATCCAGTCAAGAAGAGTGATCTCATACTGTGCAAGTTTCTCGAGAATCTCGGGCTTCTTGTTACCGTCGCCAAGCTCGGCTGCCATATCCTTGACAACATCGGCGATCCTGGAATCACCGGCATGCTTGTTGAATGATTCGAACAGGTCGAGTTCCGAGTTCTCCTCGATCTCAACGCCGATATTGTAAAGCTGCTTGATAGGAGCATTACATGCAAAGAAGTTCTGAGGTCTGGGACCGAATGTGAATATCTTGAGGTTCTTAAGAGCATAAACCGCTCTTGCAACAGGAATGAATGTATGGATCATATCCGCACAATCCTCTGCATCACCTACCGGATACTCGGGAATATAAGCTCTTACGTTACGAAGAGCAAGATTGTAACTTGCATTGAGCATACCGCAGTAAGCATCACCACGTCCGCTTGTCGTTACAGAATCATAATCCTCTTCGGCTGCTGCACAGAACATAACGGGACCGTCATACTGCTGAGCGAGCATTGTCTCCGAGATCTCGGGACCGAAGTTTCCGAGATAAACGCAAAGTGCGTTACATCCTGCTTTTGTTATATCTTCGAGAGCCTGCTTCATGTGAATCTCGCTCTCAATGATCGTTACGGGGCACTCATAGATATCTGCTGCATCGTATTTCTTTGCATAAGCATCCACAAGAGCTTTTCTTCTTCTGATAGTAAGATCAGCAGGGAAACAGTCACGGCTGACACCAACGATACCGATCTTCATTTTGGGTGTGTTATTCATTTGTAATCCTCCTAGTCAGTTCTGATTCGGTTACCAGAAATTCTCTGATACCTTCTGAAACATAATTGTATTGCAATTCGCATCGATTGTAAAATGTAAAAATCACTCTAATCGGTTAAGATTTTTACTATTCAGGTTCAGATATCTCCTGCAATATCGATGTTGACTCCTGTAAGTCCCACATATGCGCCGTCCTTTGCCTCGGAAGCCTCGGCATGAGCCAGGAGCCACTTGTTGCATGCGGTCATCCACTTGTCCTCTTCACACTTTGCCGTGATCGCGGGAACGGGACCGTTCGTTCCCTTCGGAAGGACGACTATAACCTTGAAGCCGTCGCCGGCCTTTGCGGAACAGGGAGCGTAATGAAGTGTCGTCGCATATACTTCAACAGCCTGTCCGGCCTTTGCAAGGAAAGCCTTAACTTTTGATGTGTCGAGCTTACCGTCTACGATGTCATCTTCTCTTGCAAGAAGAAGGATGAAGTCGGTGCATCCCACATTGATCTCGCTGTCACGGTGATACTCAAGGCAGTTGAGCTTTGTGTTGTGTCCGTTACAGTATCCGATCTGGATGGGCATTCCGCCGTACACATTGTTCTGCAGAACTCCGAAAGCATCCGTGTACTCAAGGTCTGCAACGCTTCCCACATATTCAACCCCCGCGGGAAGAGGTGTTTTCTCCTCAAGTGCTTTAAGCAATCCCTTAAGATCATACCCCTCAAGTACCTTGCCGTATGCGGCAAATTCCGGATCAGTGACTTTTTTGATCTCCATGATATCTTCTCCTTTTCTGTTTTGAATTATTTAATAAAGACATTTGACCGTAGGATATATCTTCTTGAACTTCTGATACTTCTCTTCGTATTTGGCTGTAAGTTCTTTATCGGGTTCAACGGATCCGACAACCTTGACGAGCTTGTCGGCAGCCTCTTCAACCGATGCGTATTCACCGCATCCGACAGCTGCGAGGATTGCTCCGCCGTATCCGGGGCCTTCCTCCGACTCGATCACTTCAACGGTGATTCCGAGGACGTTGGCCATTATCTTCTTCCAGAGAGGACTCTTTGCACCGCCACCGCAGATCTTGGTCTTTGTGATATTGATGCCGAGTGATTTTGCCACTTCGAACGAATCCCTGATACCGAATGCCACTCCTTCGAGTACAGCCTGTGTCATGTCAGCTCTCGTCGTATCCATGCTCATTCCTATGAACATCGCTCTCGCATCGGGATTGTTATGAGGGCTTCTCTCTCCCATAAGATACGGAAGGAAGAATACATTGTTCTCACCGAGCTTGGTAATATCTTTCTGCTCACCCGCAAAATCATCCGTTCCGATTATGTCTTCCATCCACCACTTGTTACAGCTTGCTGCGGAAAGCATGCAGCCCATAAGATGATAATGTCCGTCGGAATGTGCGAAAGCATGAAGAGCATTGTTCTCGTCAACACAGAAGTCCTTGCTCGATATAAAGATCGTTCCGCTCGTACCGAGAGAGATATTACATCTTCCGTCTCCGACGGTCCCGGTTCCGATAGCTGCCGCCGCATTATCGCCGGCACCTGCGATGATCTTAACGCCTGTCGGGAATCCGAGTTCGGCTGCTACATCTTCTTTGATGTTTCCGACCACCTCATAGCTTTCGAATATCTTTGCAAGCTGATCTTCCCTGACGGAACATATATCCATCATTTCCTTTGACCAGCATTTGTTCTTGACATCAAACAGGAGCATTCCCGATGCATCCGAAACATCAGTGCAGTGTACTCCCGAAAGCTTGTAAGCTATGTAATCCTTCGGCAGCATGATCTTGGCGATCCTGTTGAAGTTCTCGGGTTCGTTCTCTTTCATCCACAGTATCTTCGGAGCGGTGAATCCGGCAAAAGCGATATTCGCCGTGTACTGTGAAAGCTTGTCCTTACCGATGACATTGTTAAGATAATCGGTCTCTTTTGTTGTACGACCGTCGTTCCAAAGTATTGCAGGACGGATCACGTTATCGTCCTTGTCAAGAACGACCAGGCCGTGCATCTGACCTCCGAAACTGATCCCGGCAATCTTGCTCTTATCGGCACCTGCCGTCAGTTCCTTTAATCCTTCAACCGTCTTCTCCCACCAGTCTTCGGGCTTCTGCTGTGACCAGCCCGGATGAGGGAATTCGAGCGGATACTCTTTGGATACGATATTCTCGATGCCGCCTTTTTCATTCATAAGAAGAAGTTTTACGGCGGATGTTCCAAGATCTACACCTATGTAAAGCATTTGTGACCTCCTGTCTATTTGTACGGATCTATAGTTACGATTGTGCCATCATCATTATACTTCAATTCGGTATACTTGACAGATCTTCTGTGATTGATACCGTCCGACATTTCACAGTCATGATAGAAGATATACCATTTTCCGTGATACTCAACGATCGAATGATGTGTTGTCCATCCGATGACCGGCTCCATTATCCTTCCGCGGTATGTGAACGGTCCCATCGGTGAATCACTTGTCGCATATACGATATAGTGCGTTGTGCCTGTTGAATATGACAGATAATACTTGCCTTTGTACTTGTGCATCCAGGGTCCTTCAAAGTAACGTCTGTCTTCATCCTTTGCTTTAAGGGGAACCCCGTTCTCATCAAGAATGCTCAGCATCTGCGGTTTTGTCGCGAACGACTTCATATCATCGCTCATTACCGCACACATAGGACCAAGTGCATCGGCCTCGGAATCGGGCTCCGGAGAAAACGGTGCATCCGGGTCATATTTTCCCGTTCTCCATTTTTCAAGCTGTCCTCCCCACAAGCCGCCGTAATAAACGATAACCTTGCCGTCGTCATCAACAAGGACCGCGGGGTCTATGCTGTAGCTTCCTTCTATATAATTCGGTTCGGGAGTAAACGGGCCCGTAGGGCTGTCGGATGACGCAACTCCGATTCTGAATATCTCATCCTTATCCCTCGCGGGGAAAAACAGGTAATACTTTCCTCCCACATATGCCGCATCCGGCGCCCACATCTGACTGGAGACCCACGGAACGTCTCCTTCCGAAAGTGCCAGTCCGTTGTCAACACAGTCCGCTTCGAGGCTGTCCATTGAAAGGACATGGTAATCTCTCATCTGATACTCGTCACCGTTGTCATTGTCTTCCCCATCATGAGGGATATCATGTGACGGGTAAATATACAGTTTGTCATCAAACACATGCGCCGACGGGTCTGCGGTGAACATGTGCCGGACAAGAGGTTTTCTTTGTTCGCTCATTTTTATCTCCTTATATCAACCCTTAACCGCACCTGCGGTAAGACCTTCAACTATCTGGTTTGCAAATGCCACATATGCGATTATCGTCGGAACTATGGCAATCATGATCGCCGCAAACATCTGACAGTAGTTCGTATGATAAGGTCCGACGAATTTGGTAAGCGATACCGGGAGCGTCTTCTTGGTCTCATCGGATATGAATACCATAGCGAGAAGCAGTTCGTTCCAGTTTGATACGAACGACATAAGACCTGTTACCATGAATCCCGTCTTGGCAAGAGGTATTGCGACCGTTCCGAACATCTTATATACGGAACATCCGTCGATACATGCAGCCTCAAACAATTCATTCGGTATTCCCTCGAAAAATCCCACCATGATATAGATGGTTATCGGTAGCGAGAACGTTATATAGGGAATGATTATTCCGATAAGCGTATTGCTCATCTTCCATCCCGAAAACTGAACAAACAACGGGATCAGTATCGTGTGGATCGGTATCATCATTCCGATAAGGAAGTAATACAGCGAAAGCTTCGAAAGCTTCCAGCGAAGCTTTGCTATCGCAAATGCCGCCATGGATCCGAACAACATGGATATAACGAGTGTGGTCGAACATACTATCAGCGAATTGAGCATTGCCGTTCCAAGATGACCTTTTGTCCATGCAAACTCATAGTTACCCCATTCGATCTGTGCGGGCATTGCCCACGGAGAAAGCATCAGAGTACTGTCATCCTTCAGCGAGGTTATAAGTACCCACAAAAGCGGAACGATATAGATGATCGCCAATAATACGAGAAATGCGTATATAAGGGTTGATACAACTTTGGCATGCTGCTTTTCTTTGCTTATTGTTATTACTTTAGCCATTATTCTCTTCCCTCCTTACTCATAACTCTCTGTCTTGACGAACTTATTGATCAGTACCGTCATGATCAGGCACAGGATCAGAAGAATAACACCGATCGCCGAACCGTAACCGAGCTTTCTGAACTTGAATGCCGAAGTATAAAGATGGGTTGCGATAACGTCCGCTCTGTGACTTAGGAATCCTTCGGGTATCATGTTATAGATAAGATCGAAGAACTTGAGCGATCCTATCGCATTAAGAGACATAGCCGTTGCGACCATGGGCTTTATGAGCGGAAGCGTGATGTGGAAGAAAGCCTGTTTCCTGTCGCATCCGTCAATATATGAAGCTTCGTAGATGTCGGAGCTGATTCCGGATATCTGAGCCATATAAAGCATCATCGACTGTCCCACATACTGCCAAAGGGCCACAAACGAAACTACCCATATCGGCAGGATTATGTATCCTTCCGTATTAAACAGCCACTGAGGACCCAGCGTACAGTCTCCGCCCCACTTCCCCAAAGAAGCAAGCATCTGGTTGATACCGAGTCTCGGAGTAAACACGAACATCCACAGAAGACCGAGTGCCGCCGATGACAGAACACAGGGAAGGTAATAGATATTTTTGAATAAGTTGCGTCCCTTTTTGATATTGGTAAGAAGTGCCGCCAGGAACAATCCGAACACGAGCTGTGTCACTATGGAGAACACCATGAAGAACATTGAGTTACGAAATGCCATCCTCATCGTCTGATCTTTTGTAAACAGCTGCTTGT
>JAEEJD010000199.1 GCA_016281675.1 Lachnospiraceae bacterium | reverse complement strand
GTCAACGGTTGCAACCGAAGGATTGCTTGAACTGAAATAAACTCTCTTGTTTCTGGCACTGTCGGGCATTACATAAGCGATCACCTGATATGTCTGTCCGGGCTGAAGCGTGACATAAGTCGTGCTGACGCCTACTCCGGTAACTTTGTACTTGTTCTTCTCTTTCTCGGCCTTGAGCTGCTTCTCCAGCTCAGCTCTCTTTAAAGCTTCCTGCTCGGCTTTTAACTGAGCCTCGAGAGCTGCTGCCCTTTGAGCGTCCAGCGCAGCCTGTTGGCGCTGCTCTTCCTCGCGTTTTCTCTGTTGCTCATTCTCCTCATCGATCATAGCACCGACGAGCCCTAAAGTTATAGCTGCCTTTATATCGTCTTCATCGATATCCTCGTCATCGTCTTCATCCGTAAGTTTATTAAGAAACTCATTCTCCTCGGGGGTGATATCGACAAGATCTTCCATGAAATCATCATCGTCATCATCAGCCATTACGACCGAAGGAAAGGCAAACGATCCGAGCGCTACTGCCGTGGCAACAAAACCACACATCAATCTCTTTCGTAATGAATCAAACATAATATTATCCTCCTCTTATCAATAATATATATTTTCCTACAACGGCACAAACAATGTCAAGCATATTCATGCTTATGCCTGCGTATCAGCGCCGCCTTTTTGGCGATCTTTTCCTTCCTGCTCTTTTTCTCGGTTTTCGGGATCCTGTCATTGTCGTCTTTCTTGCAGAAGAACAGGTAGAATACGGGCAGGATTATGAGCGTCAGGATAGTCGCCATGGTCAGACCGCCTATAACGACATAGGCCAGCCCCCTCATCGCCGGATCTCCTCCGGCTCCCGGTATGATCATCGGGATCATTGACAGCACCGTAGTAAGGGTTGTCATCAGGATCGGACGCATCCTTGATCTTCCCGCGAGGATCAGGGCATCGAAAACGGGCATGGTCTTCCTGTATTCATTTGTCGTATCCACATACATGATACCGTCATTAACAACAATACCTCCGAGCATCAGGAGACCCACCATTGTAGACAGATTGATCACCTTCTGAGAAAGCCCCACATACAGGAGAGGCATCGCACCGATAAGCGAAAACGGAAGACACATCATAACAAGGAGCGAATAACGTATTGATTCGAACTGTATCGCCATCACCATAAATACAAGGAATACCGATGCCGCAATAGCGACTGTCGTCTCGCTCATCGCTTCCCTTGTTTCGATCGCGGACTTTGTTTCCCGGAGCGTAACGCCCTTTGGAAGGTTCATCTTTTTAACCTCGTTGGTAAGCTCCTCCTGAACCCTGTATATGTCTTCTGCCGAACAGGCTGCACTGATGGTTCCCGAGTATTTCCCTTCCGACTTGGAAATGTACTGGGGAACGTTCGTATACTCTATATGAGCGACATCTGAAAACGGGATGTAGACCCCGTCTTTATTTTTGATACTCATCGTTTCGACATTGGCAAGATCGGATCTCATGTCCTCGGGCATTTCCACTTTTGCTTCAAATGCCACGTCATCCACTATCACATCCATCGCCTTGATGCCTTGTATCTGCGCACTTATGATATCGGACAGTTCCTTTGGCGAATCAAATCCGCGGCTCATCGCCATTTCCTGATCTATGACTACATCCGCCTTGAATCCTCCGGAATGAAATGCATTCTTGACGTTTGTGACTCCGTCTATCTGCCGGGCAACTTCCTCTATCTTTGCAAGCGACTCCTTGAGTTCGTCATAGTTCTCGGCAACAAGCGGCACCTCTGCCGCAGGGCCTCCGGAACCCCAGCCGAATCCCACGGAAGAGTCGCACCTGTCATCGTATCCTTCCAGATCCATACTCCATACGGCTCCGACTTCATCCGGTGAGATCTCAATATCATCACGAAGTTCGGCCATAAGCATACCGCTTCCCGGAATGACGTAGGAATAATAATACTTTACGTTCTCGTCCTTTTCGACGTACTCCTCAAAATGATTCATGACCTCATTTTCACTTTGAATATTGAGTCCCGGTTTGAATGTCAGCATTATGGTCACGTTGTTGAAATCATTCGAATAGCTTGTGGTATCAAAAATGAAATCCGTGAACAGATAAACGGATCCTGCCACAAGCGCAAGTGAAGTTCCCGCAACAATAAGCTTGTGCTTCAGTACATGCGGCATGAATCTTGAATATACATTTCCGAGCTTCTCGAGAACCTTGTTGATCCACAGAGTCTTCTTCTCTATCGGCTTGTATCTGGAAAACGCCAGCGGTACAAGTGTCAGTGCGGACACAAGCGATGCCGTAAGTGCGAACATGATGGTCCATCCGAGAGGTCCGAACTGCTGACCTGTCATTCCTTTGAGATTGACAAGCGGCAGATACACGACAACCGACGTCAGCGTCGATGCGATTATGTCCGTAAAGATGAACTTCGTTCCTTCATATGCCGCTTCGCGAAAATCATATCCCTCGTCTTTTTTCACAAAGCACATTTCAAGCACAACGATGGCGTTATCAACCATCATACCTATACCGATGACAAGCGCACTCATCGTGACAAGATTAAGCGTGTATCCCATACGCCCCATCAGGATAAACGTGACGAACAATGAGATCGGCATGGACGAACCTACTATAAGGCTTGCCTTAAGGTCACCGAAGAACACGAACAGGACTACCATTGACAGTATTATGCCCAGGAGAAGTGTATAGAAAATGTTCTGTATCGATTTCTGTATCGGGATACTGTTATCCTTGATCGTTACTATATCAAGCTCGGGATTTTCCGCGGAAGCGGTTTCAATGACGCTTCGGATCTGCTCTCCGACAGTTACGACATTAGCCCTCTGACTCTTCTTGATGCTGATCTGTATCCCGTCTTTACCGTCTATTGTATAGAAGTAGTTTTGCGGAGTATCACAAAAACGTATATCAGCGATGTCATACAGATGAATGACATCTCCGGATCCGAGCTTTATCGGAACGTTTTTGATATCATCAATGGTTGATACCGCCACAGTCGTACTGACATTTATCGTCTGGTCTCCGTATGATACACTTCCGGCGGGAGTTACAAAAGAAGCGTTTGATATGATATTGGCAACGGCAGCCACATCCAATCCGTACTGCGCCACGGCATCGGGGGAGAGTTCAATGGAGATGTATCTTGATTTGCCTCCCATTACTTCAACCTTTGCGACGCCTTCTATATTCTTAAGTTTCGGCTCTATCTCCTGCTTGACCAGGGAACTTACATCAAGATCCGGATCATCCGATAGAACACATGCTTCGAATATGGACTCGTCATTATTGCTGAACTGATCGATGGTAACTTCCACATCCTTGGGAAGAGACGCCTTTACATCGTTGATCGCATTCTGGAGTTCTTCTTTGGCAGCCTTCAGATCCGTTCCGTAATCATATTCGATCGAAACATCGGAATTGCCCGAGCCGGAAGAACTGGTTATACTCTTAAACCCCTTTAACGAAGTGCACGCCTTTTCAAGCTTGGATGTAACAAGACGGTCCATCTCCTCGGGACTTACATTGGCATAAGATGCCGATACAAAAAACTCCGGGGAACTGCTTTCGGGCAGACGCTCAAGTTCCATGTTTGTGAGGGTATTGACGCCGAATATTATAAGCGCCAGAACACAGACAACGACACCGACAGGTCTTGCGAGAACGGTTTTTATGAATTCATTCATTACTCACACTCCCTGACATATTCCGAACTGACATATGCTTCACTGTCATTGTATATGATCTTCGTCCACCCGCCGGCTTCATCGCTTATCTTCACAAATCTTGTACCCTTTTTCGCCGTCTCAATTCTCTCGCTGTCGGTTGTGGGGTCTTTGCGGACGTTGACATTGGATGTTGTCTCAACAAACACCGTCTTTTCCGGTTTGTTTTCTTCTGCCTTTCCGGCGCCTTCGTCCGTGGCTGAAGAAGTCTTTTCTGACTTGTCTGTATCTGTATCGGCTTCGGGTGTGTTGACCACGATCTTCTCGGCGGTATTTGTCACATTTACCGCCGCTTTGTCCTGAAGCTGTGACGACCAGTTCACGATCACCTGATCATCCGCGGTCAGTCCCGATACAACTTCAATATCCTCAGCATCTTCTATTCCGGTTTCTATCAGTGTCTTGACGGCCACATTGTTCTTTGCTACATAAACAAATGCCCTTCCCTCATCGTAGTAAACAACTCCGATGGGAACAGTTATCGCATTATCACTTCTTTTGATGCTCGTTATCAGCCTTACATTTGTTCCCGCATCAAGAGCCGCTTTGTCGTTCTCACCCAGAACGGCAGTAACCCTGTATAACAATTTCTTTTCATCGGGGGTATCGGAGATGTGATCGATCGTTGCATTATACTGCGTACCCGACTTATCAATGGCAACGGTCTGTCCGATCGCCATGTTTCTCTTGGCATCTCCCGTGACATAGAACACCGCCTTCTTCTTGGAAGTATCTATGATAGTATATGCAACGCTTGAATCCGAACAAGATCCGAAATCTTCTATCTTGCACTCAACGATCTCACCGCCGACAGGCGATGTGACACTGGTATTTTTCAGTTTTGCCTCGGCAATCTCAAGATCGATCTGTGCCTTGCTTACCTTGACATTTGCCGACAGGACCGACGCATCTCCGGCGGCAAGCTTCGCCTGGGAAGCTGCCCATGTCTTAGCCTTTGTATATATCTCATAATCGGCTGCGAGCTTTCTCTTAAGTGCGATATCTTCCTGCGCGGATGCGATGTTTCCCCTCTGCTTCTGGGCAGTGACCTCTTCACCTATGATCGAAATGTCATTGGTACGGTTGGAGCTTTCATGCGAACGCCATGTGGCTACGGCTGTTTTCTGTGCCTCTTCGCTTGACTCGATGGCCGCATCAAGCTTGCTGACATCACCGCCGTATTGTGTCTTTTCGGACAAATACAGATTCGCGACCTGATCCACGGTTGTCTTTGTTCCGGCTTCAGTCGCATCAACCCCGTTATTAATGGCTATCGCTTTTGCATTATCAAGACTTGTTGCAGCCTTGATGCTGTTATACACGCTTTTGTAATTCTTCAGGAGTTTCGTAAGGTCCTTGGCATTTTCCAGCCCGTCCTTGTCCTTTCGGATAAGGTCCTCCAGATAATCTCCCTCTTCCTTATACAGGCCTTCTTCGGCACAGGCCTTATAGAGATCGAGCTGGGCTTCATACTCGGCTCTTATGGCCTTCTGAATGTTGTTATAGTTCTCCTGTGTCTTGGTATCAAGCGTGTTTAATGTTTCATTGACTTCATACTTGGTTGCTTCGTTTTCGGCCTTGTCTTTCGCAAGAGAAGCATTGGCATCTCTTACATCCGCCTCCGCCTTCTTCTTCTCGAGCAGAAGGTTGGTATCATCTATCGTAAATAAAACATCCCCCGCATTAACGACATCGCCAAGTCCGAAATACTTCTCCTTGACATAGCCGCTCACGCGAGGGGTAACTGAAACCTTATCGCCTGTTTCTATTGTTCCGATGTAACTGCCCGACTGAAAAATGGTCCTGACCGTAGGATATGCGGTCTCAACATTGATGGCACTCTCCTCCATCAAAGCAAACAGATCCATATCCATTTCATCGCCGCCGTCGTTACCGCATCCGGTCAGTACGATAAGCGACATTCCGAGTACCGTAGCGATGATTCCCTTGAACCTTTTCATTATACATACCCCTTCATATTGGTTTATTTTATATCGAGCACACAATATCTAGTATATTATAAACCGAAACAAACAGGGGTTGTCAACAAAAATCACTCGGCTTTTTTATATCACTCTTTCAGAAATGCATTCAGCTCATCGGAGTCAAATTCAATTATCTCTCCTTTTTTGACAGTGAAGCAGTTCTCCTCTTCTCCGTCACCTTTCTGAAGTTCATCTCCGGAATAAGCGGTCCATCCGCTTTTGTTCTTTATAAGGGTCAGCTCTTCACCCGTTTCTTTATCCGTAACCGTGATCACGAACATGTAAGATCCCGGATCAACCGTTACGGCCATACGGTCCGTTCCGTCCTCAGCCCATGAATTGTAGACTGTATCGTTATCTGTACTGATCACCGATACCATAACCTCATTCGATTCAAGGATATCATGATCGGGGAACACCATCTGGAAACGTGCAAGGCCGTTTTCAACCTTTTCGGGCAGTTCCCTGTCGGCTATTCCGGTCTCATCGATCGCTTTATTCAGAACATCCATGTATTCTTCCATTTTGACAACCTTGAGCGACCATGGCAGTATTTCGGAAAGCTGCTCATAATCGGTTCTCGGAGTCAGGATCAATGCTACGTTCAGCCAAAAATACAACTGATCTTCCTGGGGCATTCCGCTCTCGTTGAGCCTGTATGCTATAAGATTTAAAAGCGATGAGTTTATGTGAACTCCGCCGTTATCATTATTCTCCGACGCTTCACTCACGGGCGGAACATAATGCTTGTCCCAGACATGTTCCGGCTGATCATATAAATGCGGCTGACTCATCGAACGAATAGGTTCTTTTCCGTTCTCGGAGATAAGCCATGTCTTGTCTTTTGTCTTGCCCATAAGACTTTCTACAAGATTTCCGAATATATCGCTCATTGCCTCATTGATCGCGCCGTAATCATTCAGATAAAGATTCGTGATCATGGCACTGCCCGTAAGAGCGTGCGTATACTCATGAGCCATTATGTCATATGTTTCTCCGTCGGGGTCGTTACGATTGAATTGAAATACGTCAAATCCCTGTATCTTTCCGCTGTAACATGCATTTTCAACCGGTTCGCCGTCCTCATCGACCCAGTCCATGAGAAGAAGGACAGGGGATCCCGTTCCGTCCGGCCCCTCCCATCCAAGGTCCGTATAAAAATCATATATTTCGGTAAATGTTCTGTAGATAAGAACTTCATTGTCGGTAAATTTTCCGTCCTTTTCGACACGTGCGGTAAGCGTATCATTGTTAACAAAATCCGCATAATCGGCGCACATGATCTTGCGTTTTACATCGGCAAGATATACTTCTCCGGTTTTGGGATTTTTTGCAACGGGGATCGTTACTTCCTCCGTTCCCCCATGATACTTTTTCACCTTACCCGTCCAGGTATCGGCTTCGAGTCCTTCAAAGGTAAAGGCGGCTCCCGAGCCGGACAATGCATCCTTGTTTCCCGGAGCTGTCACGGGATTGCAATAGAGATACTCTCCGTTCGAATCAACGTAATGAGCAAGATAAGCTGTGTCCACATCCTCATAATAATTCCTTGTATATACAACCCACGCATAATAATATATCCCCGACCTTTCCTCTATCGGCAATAATGTCGCTTCGGTTACATTCGGAACGATATCAACGGATAATCCTTCTTCCTTAAGTTTCTCTTTTACGATCGCCTCCGCATCTTCGGCCCCAACTCTCCAATCAACATCGGCACTGACATTAAGATCGGGCACAAGCGTACTGTTCAAGCCTATGGCATGTCCGTCCTTGTCCGTCACGAGTTTAAGCGATGCCCCGTATACTTTGATATCGCCGGCAATCTGACTGAATGTATAATACGTGTTACCCTCTTCCGTCGGGCCGTCTATAGCCGCCAGCTCAAGTGATGTAGTATCGTCTCCGCCTATATACTCAAGAACACCGGTTACAAGTTCAAGAGCCTCTTCCTCGTTTGTGACCGTACCATCATAGAACTCCTCACCAACGAACACCTGTATGGCTCCCTCTCCCGTGAAAGCCCCCTCATTTAATTCAGAAGCATCAAAATAATTATCCGATTCGTATTCCGGCTCTTCCTCATCTTCCTCCTCGGACACAGATTCATCCTCAACAAACTCTTCATATTCCTCTTCCGGTAGTCCGGAATCAGCCTGTTCGTCATCATCACCGCAGCCGGTAACAACCAAAGAAAGTGCAAACAGAATCGCTATCAAAAAGTGGGGGATTTTCTTTGTCATCGTGTTCTCCTTCATGTTTCTTGAAACAAAGTCACGTATATGTTAAGATATGGTTTGTTGCAGGTGTGGCGGAATGGCAGACGCAGCAGACTCAAAATCTGCCGTAGGTAACTACATGAGGGTTCAAGTCCCTCTACCTGCATTTCTATTCCTTGGCAAACAGCACCTTTAATACAATCGGTGTTACTATCGATGATACGATTATGAGAAGTATCACTGCCGGGAAGTATACCGAATCAAGCACTCCGGCCGACAGGCCTTTCTGCGCAACGATAAGAGCGACCTCGCCTCTTGTCATCATTCCAGCTCCGATTCGGAGAGAATCTTTCCATTTATAACCGCATATTTTTGCAGCCATGCCGCATCCGATAACTTTACTGAGAAGTGCGACTATAATAAAACATACGCTGAATCCGAGTATCGACAGCGTCAGACCTGACAGGTCGGTCTTGAGACCTATGCATGCAAAGAACACCGGTCCGAACAACATGTAACTGCTTATATCTATCTTCTTCTCGACATACTCTGTATCCTTGATCGTGCACAGTACGATTCCCGCACAGTATGCACCCGTTATGTCGGCAATACCGAAATACTTCTGCGCCACAAAAGAAAGCGCAAAACAAAATGCCAAACTGTATATGGGGATACGCTGCGTATGCGGGTGATTTTTCTCGAGAATTTCCATGCACTTGTGGACAATAAGTCCGATAACAAATGCAGCGGTGAAGAACAGCGCTATCTTCAGGAGTACGATCCCGACGTTTCCGTCACCTCCCGCTCCTCCGACAACGCACGTCAGAACGATGATGCCGATGACATCATCAATAACTGCCGCGCCGACTATCGTGGTGCCGACTTCGGATGTAAGTTTTCCCATTTCGGAAAGTGCCGCGACCGTTATCGATACACTTGTGGCTGTGATGATCGTTCCCATAAAGAGCGCGGTATAAAAGCCCTTTGAAGGCGGAGCCGCAAACCCATAGAACAGGCCGTACAGAGCAAATCCTGCAACCAGCGGAACAAGCACACCGATAAGTGCAACAAAAAATGATTTGAATCCCGATCTTTTGAGCTGTTTCAGATCGGTACCGAGGCCTGCGGCAAACATAAGCATAATAACGCCTATCTCCGCAAACACCTCAATTGTGTCGTTTACCTGAACGGCATTTATGATCGACGGCCCGACAAGAAGTCCGGCCACGATCTCACCGACTACCTGCGGCGCTCCCACCCTTCTTGCAAGAAGGCCGAGAGCTTTCGCCGCAAATATCAGTACCGCCAGATCAAATAGTATCTTAATGTCCATTTACATTTATACCGTGTATTGTGAAAGATCCGAATTGATCTCATCGGAGTATTTATTAAGGTTCTCGGAGATGCTGGTGATGTTCTCCGTTTCCTCACGAAGCTTGCTGCTTGCCGAAACGATCATGTTTGAAAGGCCGAGAACCTCCGAAATGTTCGAAGCCTGTTCCTGGGTCGTGGCAGCATTGTTTGATGCCACGTCATTGATCCTCTCGATGCCGTTTGCGATCTCGTTGATACCGTCGGTCGCCTTCGCAACATCTCCGTATATCTTGTTAAACGATTCGTTCGCGCCAGTAACAGCCGTCAGGCATGCTTCCATATCATTCACACAAATTTCAGCCTTATGGTTGATATCCGTGATGTTCTTCGTGATACCTTCAACAAGACGTCTGATAGTCTCGGTAGCCTCAGATGACTGGTTTGCAAGAGTTCCGACCTCGGTAGCGACAACCGCGAATCCCTTACCCATCTCACCGGCTCTTGCTGCCTCGATAGAAGCGTTGAGCGACAGAAGATTTGTCTGCTCGGAGATCGCATTGATCGTATCAGTAATACCGGTGATCTCTTCGATGGACTTTGCGGTTTCCCTGATGAGTGAACTGAGTTCGCCGATAGTATCGTTAAGTGTGCCGACGTTCTTTGTCATGCTCTCCATCTCATCCCTGCCCTTTGCGGAAGCATCAAGAGTCTCATCACAAAGGTTCTTGACATTCTCTGCGTTCATGGCAAGTTCATTTGATGTGGTTGCAAGATCGGTTGCCGCACTTGCGATATCTTCTATCGACTGGTTCATGTCGTTAAGTGTGTTGTTAAGTTTCTCGATCGATTCGCCCTGATCACTGTTCGCATCGGAAAGCGAATGTGAGATATCGAAACACTCACCGGCACGGCTGTTCATCTCACCGGATATTCCGACAAGACTGTTGAACGTATGCCTCATCTTCTCGATGTACTCGTTAAGACTCTCGGAAAGAGTCGTGATCTCGTTATTTCCTTCCGGAACAAGGCTGACTGTGAAGTCACCCTTACTGATATCCGTGATACGCTCCGTTACAGTGATAACGGGATCGATAGCTTTTCTGATCATGAAATACATGAGGATAGACAGGATCAGAAGAAGGACCAGTGCACTCACCGAAGTGATGATTATAACCTTCCAGATGCTGTTTGAAAGAAGCGATGAAGGAACCGCGCTTACTACTACCCATGATGTATCCTCGATTGCGGTTGCGGTGTACATCTGCGAACCTGCCGATGACTTGGCAGTCACAACCTTTTCGCCGCCGGCTGTCGCGCTCGTATTAAGCGAATCAAATACCGGAGCAAGACCCGCAGCCACGGGATCGGTGGCCGAAGACAGGTTCTGGCCTACCGCATCGTTAACATTACTGATTATGATATCCTTGGAATTCGTATCAACTATATAGTATTTTGCATCAGGTGAAAGAGAATCGAAGTTTGATACTATCTCAGCCACCTTGACGAAATCGATATCACTGCTGAGTACCGTATTGTCTCTTATCAGTATGGAGCAGGCAATACTGATATTACCGGTAGCAGCATCAAGATAAGGATCGGAAGAATAAATTTCACCTTTATTGCTGATGGCGCCCTTATACCATCCTCTTTCGGTAAATACAAAATCATCCGTGGGAACCCAGCCCGAACCGTCAAGGAACGTGCCGTCATCTCCGTATGCCATATAGATATCATGGGAATCCGGATCAAGTTCGGTGAGCTTTAAGAGCATCGCAAGAGTATCGTCATGTGACATCTCCGGAGCGTTTCTGATAACATCCGCAGTCTGTTTGACTCTGTCCTCGATGCTTCTCCACCATCCGTGGATCTGGCTTGCATACGTGTTCGACTCTCTCGCAAGGATATTATTCATGAGCGACTGGATATTATCGGACGCAAGCTTTATTGTGACCTGTGTGATAATGACAACGATGATCGCTACATAAATAATGATCTTTGAAAGAAGCGTCTTCTTCAATGCGCGTCTTTTTTTCGTTTTCATCCTGACATCTCCTTTTTGTATATATTATAACTATTACAAATTATAATCCGAAAAATCAAATGTTGCAAAATAATCCGACGGTGTTTCGGCACGTCTGATCATTTCAAAGCTCCTGTCCGGATGTACCAGGACCTCGGCGCTTCGGAGCTTTCCATTGTAATTGTATCCCATTGCAAAGCCGTGTGCCCCGGCATCGTGAATGAACAGGTAATCACCTTTTTCTATCTTCGGAAGTTTTCTGTCTATCGCAAACTTGTCATTGTTCTCACAAAGTCCTCCGACAACATCGTATGTGTTCGTTGCCGGTTCGTCTTCCTTGCCGAGTACCGTAATATGATGATAACTTCCGTACATCGCGGGACGCATCAGATTGACCGCACATGCATCAACGCCGATATATTCCTTGTAGATATGTTTCTCATGGATAGCCTTGGTGACAAGCGCACCGTACGGTCCCATCACATATCTTCCCATCTCGGTAAATATCCTGACATCGTTCATTCCTTTCGGAACAAATATCTTCTCATAGACTTTGCGTACTCCTTCTCCGATAACGAATATATCATTCGCATCCTGGTCGGGAGTATACGGTATTCCGACTCCTCCCGAAAGATTTACAAATGCAATGTGAGCACCTGTCTTCTCATGGATATCCGCCGCAAGTGCAAAGAGCTGCTCCGAGAGCATCGGATAATAATCGTTTGTCACGGTATTGCTGACAAGGAACGAATGAATTCCGAAATGCTTTACGCCCCTGTCCATAAGAATCCTGACGGCTTCATACATCTGTTCGGTTGTCATACCGTACTTGGCATCCTGCGGATTATCCATGATACCGTTGCTGACCGTAAACACACCGCCCGGATTGTAACGAATACTCATTGTCTCATTTAGTCCGCACAGATTGTCAAAGTAATCGATGTGCGTAATATCGTCGAGATTGATGATCGCACCGAGTTCCTTTGCAAGGATGTAATCCTCGGCGGGGGTCTCATTCGACGAGAACATTATGTCGTCACCGGAAAAACCCGCAGCCTTTGAAAGCATCAGTTCGGTAAGGCTTGAGCAGTCAACGCCTATCCCGTGATTTTTCATAAGGGACAGAAGGAACGGATTCGGAGTTGCCTTAACGGCAAAGTATTCCTTGAATCCTTCGTTCCATGAAAAAGCGGACTTGATGTTCTCGATATTCCTTATGATCCCTTCCTCGTCATAAACGTAAAAGGGTGTGGGGATCTTTGCATCGATCGCCTCCGCAAGTTGTTTGTCAATAAAAGGTACTTTTCTCATCTTGTCATCCTCACATGTATTAGCGGTTACTCCTCAACAAAACCTTCAACTCCTCGTTTTGAACCGTCGCTTGTTAAGCTCTCACTCTTATCGTCCGTCTGGGCGATTATATACTGACCTTTGACTCCGGAATCTTCGTTGCTTGATTTCTCCGCAACCCCGTCCTTCGTCTTGTATTTGAATGTACGCTTGGCTCCGCTTTTTGTAACACCGTTAAGCGTCATGGAACCGTCCTCGAGGCCGTTCGTGTAATTACCCGAGATCTCTTTCATCACGAAATCGTTCCCGCTCACCCTGTCTTTGAAATAGTTTGACTTGGCGGTTCCCTGTCCGTTCGGCTTATCATCGGACCACTCTCCGTCGAATATGAACGATCCGATCGAAGAACTCTCGGAATAACTTGCACGCATCATTACGCCGTGTCCGCTTCTGACATCAGAATGGAATTCTCCGTAATAATAGTATCCGTTTTCATAAACGGCGATCCCGTAGCCTTCGCGTTTTCCGTCGACATCAAAGTCTCCGAGATAATACGAATTGTCTCCGATGACTTCGTCCGCAAACGCAACATAGTCTTCTTCGCGGATCTTATCCTTGATCGCATCGTAATCTTTGTCTATGAACAGTTGCTTTAACGGCTCAAGTTTTGCGGCTCTTGCCTCTTCTTCAGCACGCTTGGCCTCTTCTTCCGCAATCCTTGCTTCCTCTTCGGCCTGTATCCTCGCGCGCTCCTCTTCGATCGCGAAAACCTTGGCATTCATGGATTCGTCGCCTGTGTCCTCAAAACCTTTGTGAAGGACTTCAAGCATCGTGTCTTCATCTCCGCGGCTCTCATAAATATTGGCGATCGACCAGTATGCGGTCTTATTGTTCGGATTGACGGAAATGGCGTTCTGATAACATAAGAGTGCCTCATCCTCCTGACCGTACACTTCGGCCATCGACATGTAAGCTTTGACTATCGCCGACTTGATCTGCTCATTCCCCTCTTCGTGCTCAAGCGCCCTTTCGTAGCACTCTATCGCCTCGGAATAGCACTCCGCTTCCATGTAATTGTTACCCTTATTTATCAGATCCGCTACTTCGTTAGCGACCGATTTGTAACTGGCATAATAAAACGCGCCGAACAGAATTGCTCCGACGAGCACGGCCCCGACAAATATCTTAAGGGCCAGCGCCTCCTTCTTTGTCATAAAATATCCCCTTTAAATATTCTCTATCTGCCAATCTACGGGGCTTTGCCCGTTCCTTGCGAGAAAATCGTTTGCTTTCGAAAAATGCCTGCACCCGAGGAATCCCCGGTATGCCGAGAGCGGACTCGGATGTGCGGCCTTAAGTACAAGATGCTTCGGATTATCGAGCATCGAAGCTTTTTGCTGAGCA
This sequence comes from Lachnospiraceae bacterium, assembly GCA_016281675.1. Next base: position 600 of record JAEEJD010000199.1, on the reverse strand, counting down.
CTTCTCCCCCACAGCATGAAAACGATCGGCCTGTCCTGTTTGTTAAGGGCCGCTATCGTCGCATCGGTAAACTGTTCCCATCCCTTGTTCTGGTGGGAATTGGCGGCATGCGCCCGTACGGTAAGAACCGTGTTCAAAAGCATCACTCCCTGATCCGCCCACTTTGTGAGGCAGCCGTTATTGGGAATGAAGCAACCCAGATCATCATGAAGTTCCTTGTATATGTTCACAAGGCTCGGTGGGATCTCTATGCCGGGATTAACGGAAAAACACAGTCCGTGAGCCTGCCCCGGTTCATGATACGGATCCTGTCCGAGTATCAGGACTTTGACATTTGCAAGCGGTGTTCTGTCGTAGGCAGCAAACACGTCCTGTTTCTTGGGATATATCGTATGCGTGGCATATTCGTTATTAACGAACCTGTAAAGCTGTGCGTAATATGGCTTCTTGAATTCGGCAGCCAGAGGTTCCAGCCAGTCGTTGTCGATCACTTTAAGCTCTCCTTACCGATATGCCGTTTTCGCTCAGGTATTCTTTAAGATCACAAATCTCAAGTTCCTTGTAATGGAAAAGAGATGCCGCAAGTGCGGCGTCAGCCCC
>JAEEJD010000198.1 GCA_016281675.1 Lachnospiraceae bacterium | reverse complement strand
ATGCCTTAACCGAAAAGAAAGAAATAAAAGCCATAGTAACAAGTACTCCTATAATAAGTAACAGTTTCTGTCTCTTAACCTGACGTGATCTTGCAAGCCTTCTCATGCGCTGCTCTTCCACTCTTGTCATGTAACTGTAATCACCGTAATATGCTGATCTCATATTCCCCTCCGATCAAATCCCTCAATCGAACATCCGTATCAAACATTTGTTCTTATGTTCGCATTATATCGAACGTGTTTTCGAATGTCAATACATTTTTGTTATTTTTTCGAACATATTTTCCGAAAATATGTTTGCTTTTATCGAACATATATGTTATCATCTTTATGAAAGGAGCGTTTGCTTCCTTTTCACAAGTTCAGAATAATACTAATAGTGTCCAATAAAAATACCAGCAGGAGGTACCCATGGCAAACGGAAATATATCGTCCAAGCAGCGTGAGATACTTGAATATCTTAAGGAAATTATACTGAAGAAAGGTTATCCGCCTTCGGTTCGCGAGATTTGTACCGCTGTCGGACTCAGTTCTACATCGAGTGTATTCAATCATCTTGAGAAGCTTGAGAAGAACGGTTATATAAGAAGAGACCCGGCAAAGCCTAGGTGTATCGAGATTGTTGATGATTCTTTCCAATTAACAAGACGTGAGATGGCTCAGATTCCCGTTGTCGGTACGGTTGCTGCCGGTCAGCCCATACTGGCCCAGCAGAATATTTCAGACTACTTCCCTATTCCGGTAGAATATGCTCCGAACGCCGAGAGTTTTATTCTTACTGTCAAAGGTGAGAGTATGATCAATGCCGGTATTATGGATGGGGATAAGATTTTTGTCGAACAGTGTAACACAGCCAGAAACGGTGATATAGTTGTTGCGCTTATAGATGATTCCGCAACGGTCAAGACATATTACAAAGAGAACGGGCACTATCGCTTACAGCCCGAGAACGATACGATGGAGCCGATAATCGTTGATAATGTTCAGATTCTCGGCAGAGTATACGGAGTTTTCCGTTTTTTCAACTGACATTCTCCAATCATTCGCCCCTCATTATTACAAAGGAGTCCGCAGTTTAACACCCTGCGGACTCTCTTTATGTTTTATTGTTCTGTTTTTTACGCTTCTATACTCTTTCCGTCTCTGTACAGTCTTTCAAGATCATAAAAGCTTCTTGTCTCCTTATCGAACAGATGGAATATCACATCTCTGTATCCGAGAAGCACCCAATTAGCACTGTCATATCCTTCGATACAGTAATGTTCGAACCCTTCAGACGACAGTTTTTCGTCGGTTTCGTCACTCATCGCCTGAATCTGTTTTGTATTATTACCTGTCGCTATCACAAGCGCATCCGCAATAATACTGATCTCCGAAATATCAATTATCTTTATGTCTTCGGCCTTCTTGTCCGAAAGAGCCCTGACACCGGTTTCTATTATCTTTTCCGCTTCTTTGGATATTGCCATATATCGCTCCGTTACTTTAAATGATCTTTATAGTATTCATATGTATCTATCGTGATCCTGTCAACAGTCCTCGAGGATCTTTGCAGGTAATCTATCGAATTCCTACAGGCAAGTGCAACAGCCTCATCTATATCGGTAAACGCTTTCTGCCTGATATCGTTTATCCATGGGATATTGGCACGGTTAGGTTCGATATAGTCAGCCAGGAATATTATCTTCTCAAGCATACTCATACCGGGTCTTCCGGTAGTATGCCAACATATGGAGCCGAGGATATCTTCATCTTCTATCCCGTACTTCTCTTTTGCCAGGACGCTTCCCGCTTTAGAATGAAGCAGCTCGGGATTGGCAAGTTCAACCTCGGAAATCTCCAATCCGCCTTTTCTTGCCGTCGCCAGCATTTCTTTATCATCAAGTCCCTTGGCACAGTCATGAAGAAGTCCGGCAAGTGCTGCGATCCTGATATCGAATCCGTATCTCATCGCAAGACAGGCAGCCGTATCGCTGACACCCAATGAATGTATATAGCGTTTTCTGCTTATATCATCCTTGAGCATTCGCCTGCATTTATCGAATTGTTCGTCAATGACTATCGTACCCATGTCAGTAAGCTCAATTTGCTCCGTACAAGGCGTTTTCCCTTATATATCCGTATACATCATCATTAAGATAATATTTGCAGCTTTTTCCCTCTGCAAGAAGCTTTCTGATCATCGATGATGATACATTTGTCTCTTCTATATCCATAATGATAATATCGGCATTGTATTGTTGTCTTAAATGATCAGCCTTCTGTTCAAGCACCTCACCGGAATGACCGTCTCTTTTCGCACATACAACCGTACATTTATCAAATATAGACTCCGGATTCTTCCAGTTTTCCATAAACAGAAGGGTATCGGCTCCGACTATATAATAAAAACGGGTTTCCGGTTCTGATTTATGAAGGATATCAAGTGTTTCGTATGTATACGAGTTGCCTTCCCTGTCGGATTCGATCGAAGATATTTCAAAACGCGCGTTATTTTGAATCGCAAGATCAGTCATTGCCACTCTGTGGCGTGTATCGGCAATATCTTTCGGATCCTTCAAGTAAGAACACCCTGAAGGAATGAAGATTACCTTGTCAAGACCACATTCCTCCATTGCGTTTTGCGCAAGTATCAGATGGCCGACGTGTATCGGATTGAAAGTTCCTCCGAGTATACCTGTTTTCTTTTGATAACGTTCGTTATTCATGTTTATTCCAAAGGCAGTTTGATCTTTCGGTCTTCTTTCTTGGGATTTTGCCTGAATAGAACTATCTTCTTACCGATAACATGAACGATCTGAGATCTTGTACGCTCGGCAAGTATCTGTGCCAGATCTTTCGGATCATCTGCGCAGTTTTTGAGAACGCTTATCTTAATAAGTTCTCTTGCGGTTAATGCTTCGCTTACAGCATCACACATCTCCGGAGTGATACTGCTCTTTCCGATCTGAAATATCGGATCATATGTACTTGAAACGCTCTTTAAATATGCACGCTGTTTACTTGTCATAATACTCCTACTCGTAATATGTGAATTCCCAACCGTAAAGCTTTACGGTATCGCCTTCCTTGATCCCGAGGCCTTTTAACTGTTCTATGATACCGTTTTCATCCATGAACTTCTGAAAGAATGTGAATCCCTTCTCGGAATCTATGTTGGTATATCCGAGCATCTTCTCGATCTTGGGCCCTTCCACGCAATATACATCGGCTTTTTCATCATAGAATACTTCAAACGACGTTGCATCCTGACCTCTTGTCGGCACAAATTCACTTTCAAACACGACCGGCTTATCCTCGATCGTAGATAATACTTCTCTGACTGCACCGATCAGCTCGTCTATTCCTTTACGGGTGGCCGCCGATATCGCGATAACCTTCATCCCCTGCGGCTCAAACTCTTTCTTTAACGCCGATACGGGATCTTCTCCTTCGGGTATTACATCCGTTTTATTGGCGGCTATTATCTGAGGCCGATCCAAAAGCTTTTTGTCATATGCCTCAAGCTCTTTATTGATCGCATATACGTCAGCGACGGGATCACGTCCCTCGCAACCGGATGCATCCACCATGTGCACAAACATCTTCGTTCGTTCGATATGACGGAGAAAATCATGCCCCAGGCCTACACCTTCCGCAGCACCTTCAATAAGGCCGGGAATATCAGCCATAACAAATCCTTTTCCGCCGTCAAGATCGACAACCCCGAGATGCGGTGATATGGTCGTGAAATGATAGTTCGCGATCTCCGGTCTTGCGTTTGATACTACCGACAGGAGGGTTGATTTTCCGACATTCGGGAATCCTACAAGTCCGACATCGGCAATAACCTTGAGTTCAAGATCTACATTCAGTTCCATTGCCGGCTGTCCGGGCTGTGCATACTTCGGAGCCTGCATACGGGGCGTTGCATAGTGCTGATTACCGTTTCCTCCGAGTCCTCCGCGAAGAAGTACCACTCTTCTGTTATCTCCAGACATATCGACAATAACCTTGCCGGTCTCGGAATCCTTGAAGATCGTTCCCGCGGGAACTTTCAGTACAATATCGTTACCGCTCTTCCCTTTGCAGTTTCTCTTGCCGCCGTTTTCACCGTCCTCGGCGCAGTATTTTCTGACGTGACGGTAGTTGGTCAGCATATTCATGCCGTCGTCGACCTCAACAATGACGTCACCGCCTTTGCCGCCGTCTCCGCCGTCCGGACCGCCGTTCGCCACATATTTCTCCCTTCTGAAAGAAACATGGCCGTCGCCGCCCTTGCCGCTCCTTATGTATATCTTAGCCCTGTCTGCAAACATACTTCACCCAAAAAGAGGCCCTAAAGCTTTGCTTTAAGGCCCCAAAATTACTGTTCTACGGGATAAACGGAAGCCTGCTTCCTGTCTCTTCCCTTTCTCTCGAATCTGAGAACACCGTCGATCGTCGCAAACAATGTATCGTCGCCGCCGCGTCCCACATTCACGCCCGGATGGATCTTTGTTCCGCGCTGTCTGTAAAGAATGTTTCCGGCCTTTACAAACTGTCCGTCAGCTCTCTTGGCGCCAAGTCTCTTGGCTTCTGAGTCCCTTCCGTTCTTGGTGGAACCCATACCTTTTTTATGAGCGAATAACTGAAGGTTTAACCTGATCATTTCTTACCTCCTCTACTCTAAGTGTAAGATAATTCTTATATTCTTCTTCAACGGACCGAAGTCCTATCATCAGTGAATCCATCAGGAGTGTGGCCGACTCATCGACCGGACCGTCAAACGTCCATGACAGAAATCCGTCATTCTCGTTGACGTTAATCTTTGTATCCGTAAGTGTCATTATAGAATTGGCCGTATTTATCGTAAGCGCCGATATGGCCGCGCAGACTATGTCTTTGCCCTTTTTAAGGAATCCGGCATGTCCGCTGCATTCAAATGACACATATCCCGAAGGATCCTTAACTACTGTCGCAGTAACCAAATCTACACCTTGATCTTAAGCGTTGATCTTATCGATCTTAACCTGAGTGTATGCTTGTCTGTGACCGTTCTTCTTGTGATAACCGCTTTTTCTCTTATAACGGTATACAATGACTTTCTTACCCTTGCCGTTTTCAACGACAGTTGCAGAAACCGATGCCGACTTAACGTCATCGCCTACAATGAGCTTGTCACCGCCAATCGCAAGAACATCATCAAACGTAACAGTATCTCCGGCTTCAGCACCGAGCTTTTCAACCTTGATGGTATCGCCCTCGGAAACCTTATACTGCTTTCCGCCTGTTGCAATGATAGCGTACATATCGCACCTCCTGTAACATTTACTCGCCAGCTTCGGTGGATGCCCCAAAAGCACCGCTTATAACCCCACTGTGCGGCATACCGTTGAATCTTATCATCCCGTGCCCCTTATGTCAAGCAAAATCGTTGAATAATAGGGCTTTTTCGGATAAAATCATAATATGTCATATACAGCTTCTCTCTCAAACGCTGAAATATTCGAGATAATGTGCAATCGTATACAAAAAAGCGTGGATGTATCCGCTGTTTTGGGAGACGGTTTCGCACGTGCCACCGAAGCCGTTCCGCCGTTTCTTATCGGCAACATTTTCCCCGAGGTTTATGTGGAATTCCCCCTCAAAGGCGATCCTGCCTTTGATGTATCGGTTCTTTATTATGATCTGGAGCCCGGTGAAGATATCAAAAGCGAATATGCCGGTAACTGTCGCGAAATGCTGGACGCTTATTCTTCGATGAAGAAGGAATATCGCAACGTTTGCTGTGGTTTTGAGATCGATACAAGTGCACCCGATCCCTATCCCGCCGCTGTTCATTTCGAGCCTTATCAGCATACGGATCTCGTTATACCGTTTTGCGACAGCCTTCGGCTAAAATCATACGGTGAGCTTTATCTCAAAGCGATAAAGCGATTGGAAACCACATGGCCTCCCGCGTTTTTCGGAATGTTTCGCGGAAGAGATAATGCACCGCTTCGTGTGTGCGGGTACATTCAACCCGAAGAGCGCACGAAAAGCACCGACAATGCAAAGCATCTTGAAAAGGTATTCAAAACGATCGGCTTTGAAGCTTATGACGATACCATGATAGAACAGATCCGTGAAGCTATGTCTATAGCTCCGCTCGGGATAGATTATCAAATTGACATTTATGCAAACGAAAAGCTTGGTGAAACCTTCTCTCTCGATCTGTCCCTTAAAGAATCGGGAGCTGACGCAGTAAGAAGTTCTCTTGCCACCGGATCGTCATCAAAGGTTATTGATTTTCTCCTGAAATACGATATCGCTGACGAACGGGTCGGTGCGATATCCGATATTGCCTCATCCATTGCCGTTCCGGAACAAATAACGGACGGTAAATGTGCCGTCCGTTCCGTTATCATCAAACCCGCCTGGATCAAGATCCGCTGGAAGGCGGGAATACTTCAGAATGCCAAATGTTACTGCATGCTGAAGAGTTTCGTGTTCTGATATTCACATTCTAAGCATCAATTCCGAATGTATAACTTTTCCGTTATCGATATAGACCCGATGAACTCGCTTGCTGACCGCACATACTATCTCGTAAGGGATCGTATCGGCCATTTGCGCCATATCTTCGATAGGATTGCCTGCTCCGAATATTTCAACTTCATCACCGACTCCGACACCCGGTTTATCGGTAAGATCGATCATGCACATATCCATGCATATCCTGCCGCGGACCTCAGCCTTACCTTCGCTTGTCATAACGCTGTATCTGTTTGACAGGCATCGTAAGAACCCGTCTGCATATCCGTATGGTACTACACCCATCCTCGTCTGCTTTTCCGTCTCATACAGTCCGCCGTAGCTTATCTTTGTACCCTTCGGATATATCTTTATCGTGCTGACTGTCGTCTTCATTGTCATTACCGGCTTCAGGCCAAGCCTCTTGGCATGCTCACCGTATCCGTACAGGAGAAGTCCGGGACGCACCATATCAAGATATGTTTCGGGATAATCAACGGCAGCACCTGTATTGGAGCAGTGTTTTATCCTGAATTTTCTGCACGACTTGGTCTCCACAGCCTTAATCACATCGGTAAAGAGTTTGAACTGATGAGCTGTATATTCCTTTGATGCCTCGTCGCTTTCATCCGAAACTGCAAAATGCGTAAATATTCCTTCGGCATCAAGTCCCGGAAGTCCGCACGCATAGGTAATCCCGTCAACTCCGTGTTCAAAATAATCTCCCTCGCAAATGTATCCGAGACGACTCATACCGGTATCGACCTTGATATGAATCTTGAGAGTACCGCCGTATTTGACCGCTTCTTCGCTGTATTCTACGGCTTTGGCCTCACATGTTACAGCCTGAGTTATATTAAAGCATATCAGTCTGTCAACCTGCTCGCGCGGAGTATGCCCCAGTATCAGGATCGGCATCGTTATACCGTTATAGCGAAGTTCCATGGCTTCATCTATTGACGAAACCGCCAGATAATCGGCTCCGAGCTCCTGAAGCTTTTGGGATACCATTACGGCTCCGTGCCCGTATGCATCAGCTTTGACTATACCGAAGAATCCTACGTTTTCTCCGATATGCTCTCTTATCTTCCTGTAGTTGTAAGAAAGGGCGGAAAGATCTATTTCCGCCCATGTTCTTTTTAATGTTGATTTCATGTTACTTAAATATTTTGAATTAAGAACCTTCTGTTATTCCCGATCAGAACTTGCCTGCCTTTGCAGCTTCTTCGATCGAAACGGCTGTTGATACGGTCATACCTACCATCGGGTTGTTACCTGCACCGATCAGTCCCATCATCTCAACGTGAGCGGGAACCGATGAGGAGCCTGCAAACTGAGCATCAGAATGCATACGTCCCATTGTATCCGTCATACCGTATGAAGCCGGACCTGCAGCCATGTTATCGGGATGAAGTGTACGTCCTGTACCGCCGCCCGAAGCAACCGAGAAGTACTTCTTGCCTGCTTCTGTTCTTTCCTTCTTGTATGTTCCTGCAACGGGATGCTGGAAACGTGTCGGGTTTGTTGAGTTACCTGTGATAGAAACGTCAACGTTTTCCTTCCACATGATAGCAACACCTTCGCAAACATCGTTTGCACCGTAGCAGTTAACCTTTGCACGGGGTGAGTTGGCATCTTTGCTGTAGCATTTTCTTGATACTTCCTTAACGGTATTTGTGTAAGGATCATACTGAGTCTCAACAAATGTGAAACCGTTTATACGTGAGATAACCTGAGCGGCATCTTTTCCGAGACCATTAAGGATGACACGAAGAGGTGTCTTACGAACCTTGTTTGCCTTCTCAGCGATACCGATCGCACCTTCAGCAGCCGCAAATGACTCGTGACCTGCAAGGAAAGCAAAGCACTCTGTTTCCTCTTCAAGAAGCATTTTTCCAAGATTACCGTGTCCGAGACCTACCTTACGGGTATCCGCAACAGATCCGGGAATACAGAAAGCCTGAAGCGCGATACCGATTGCAGCAGCAGTCTCAGAAGCCTTGCGGCATCCCTTCTTGATTGCGATAGCAGCGCCAACCGTGTATGCCCACTTTGCGTTTTCGAAACAGATGGGCTGAATGCCCTCGATCAGATGATATACATCCAGACCAGCTGCCTCGGTGATCTCTTTACATTCCTCGATGGAAGAAATGCCATATTCCTTAAGCACAGCAAGGATCTGAGGCTCTCTTCTCTCATAAGATTCAAATAATGCCATAATTCACTTCCTCCTCTT
>JAEEJD010000197.1 GCA_016281675.1 Lachnospiraceae bacterium | reverse complement strand
GCTTCTCCCTTAAATGTATGATAATTGGCCGGGACAGTCTGATCGCTCATATCCATATAGGATGTCTGACAGAACTGTATGTTCGGATATTCGGGTGCAAGCTGTCTTACAAGTTCGCTGTATCCGTTGAAAAATATGATGTCACAGCCTTTATCGGCAAGTTCCCTGAGGGGCTCTTCCATCTCATCGTCAAGAACATTGCTGCATGTTAATATAGTGACTTTTTCCCCGTATTTCTTCTCAAGAGCATCCTTGGCAAGCGAGAAGTTATAAGTATAAGGTGTACTCTCATCGTTGTCGTAAATGAAGCCGACAGTCAGATTGTCTTTTCCGGCAGACAGGTTAAGAAGTCTGAAACAGATTATCAGAGCAACCATAATGCCAAGACAGGTAAGTGCCGTTGTGATATATACCCGTTTCATACATCTGCTCCTTTCCCGTTATCAAATCTCTGTTCCTCGTCGCTTCCCCCTTCTTTTTCCATCTCGGCAGCCTGTATCTTCTTATCTTCTTCGGCGCGGCGCTTAAGTTCCTCCTGCGCTTCGCCCTCGGCCTGTTTTATCTCCGCACGTTTATGAGCGTAGATCTCATCGAGGTTTATCACGCCCTTATCGATCAATCGGAAGAACGCATCAAGTGCATCGGGATCGAACTGCGTGCCTCTTCCGCGTTTCATCTCGTTCATAACATAATCGGTATCCATGTGATTACGGTAAACACGGTTACTCGTCATGGCATCAAACGTATCGGCCACGCTTATTATACGTCCGTAAAGAGGAATATCCTCGCCCTTTAATCCGTCGGGATAACCTTTGCCGTCATAGCGTTCATGGTGGTACCTTGTTCCGTCAACAACATGTTCGACAAGCGTGAAATCCTTAAGGATCTCGGCACCGCTCTCAACATGTGATCTCATCTTTGCGTATTCCTCATCGGTCAGTCTGCCGACTTTGTTAAGCACGCTGTCGGGAATAGCTATCTTACCGATATCATGCATCTGTGCCGCTTTCTTGAGGTTGGCAATTTCTTTATTGCGCTGCCACCATTTGAAACACTTCATCTCTTTTGCGATCAGTGCGGAATACTCCGCAACACGCTGTGAGTGTTCGTGTGTTCTTACGTCCTTGGCATCGACTGCGTTTGCGATAGCCATGACCGTCTCATTGGCCATATTCAATTTGATCTGCTGCTGATTAAGCTGTCTTTGAACAACAAGCCATGTGCACCAGATAAGGAAGAGGGACAGCAGCATGAACATATACACTCTGAAGTTCTTCTGCTCATATATCTCTCCGACCTTTTCCAACTCGAATTTGCGTTCTTCAAGGACACGTTCTCCGGCCGTATCGAAGATGGCAAGATGGAACGTATATGTTCCCGCGGGAAGATTGACATATATTATGTTGTTAAGATTGTTCTGCGGTATTATGGTCCACTGGCTGTCAAATCCCTCAAGGAAATATCCCACATTCGGATCCTGGATGGTATAGTTTAATATCTCGGGGTCCAGTTCGACACGGCTGATACCCTGACCGACCGTTATCGCGCCGGCACGGGCAAGAGGCTGTGGCACGCCGTCAAGCCGGACTGCAGCAAGCTGCATTCTGTATGAACGGACATCACTGTTGTATTTATCGACGTCTATGATATATACACCGGAATCGCACGGCAGGAATAATTCCCCGCTACCGTTATAATAATTCCATGAGTTCGCAGTCAGCGAAGTACCCAGTCCTCTTCTGGCATCCAGAAGTTCCCAGGCGATCTCGCCTCCGGCAACAAGTTCGTCACGTTCCACAACATATATTCCGGCACTTGACATTACAAAGAACGTATCTTCATCTTTGACCCATATATCATAGTTGTTAAAATACGGGAATTTGTCGAGTACACGTATCGCCCCTTCCGAATCGAGATAACACAGGCTGTTACTCGTGACTATGAACACTCCCTCGGATTTAGGATCTTTTACCATTCGGAGGATAACGTCGCTCGAAAGGCCGTCCTCCCGTGTGAGCATTTTATCAACCTTGCCGTCCTTTAACACCGCGATACCGTCGCCGTCTGTACCTGCGAGTACCGTACCGTCACTTCTCTCGGAAACGGTCAGTATCATCGAATTGATAAGTCCGTCTTCGTTACGAATGGTCTTTTGTATCTTATGATCCTTGATATAACTTATACCGGTATCACCTGCGGCAAGTATCGTCCCATCCGACAAACCGGTCACTATTCTCGCCCTGCTTCCGAAGCTACCGTTTTCGGCATTGTATGCCCAATTTTCGCCGTCAGGCGAGTACTCCATCAGACCGTTGCCGTATGTGCATACCCAAAGATGTCCTATATCATCCACGTACATACAACGTATACGTTTACCGTCAAGCTCCGCGGTCAGTTCATTTTGAATCTGGCGGTGACATCCTCTGTCTACAACATCCAGACCTTTGTCCGTCCCGATATAATAGCAATCCTTCCATGAGACAATGGCATTAACGACACGCCTTTCCATACCTATGGCTCCGTACACATCCTTGAAGGGCGATTTTGTCAGTCTCATGAGACCGAGTCTTGATGACGTGAACCAGAGGTTACCCTGGTAATCATAAAGCATATTGTCTATGGAATTGTTAAAATCATTGGTGTTGAGTTTATGATAACCGCTCCTGTCCATATATGAAACACCGCTGTCCGTTGATATGAACAGTGTTCCGTCGTCTATATAGTTCAGGTTATTGATACTGGTGACGTCTTCACACGTTGTGACCTTCAAGGGTTTAAGATCGTCTCCCGCAACATCGTAACTGTATATTCGGTTTGTTGAAGATCCGACCATCAGTGTCCCGTCAGGAGCGAAAGCACAGCAGTTATATATGTCCTGCCCTTCCGGCAGCTGTTTCGAGCACAGTATGTTTCCTTCCTTCATAAGGAACAGACGGCCGTCGGATGCAACGGCTGCCACGTGCCCGTTCTCATCGGCGGTTATACTGTCGGCATAGTTGACTTCCTCAAGCGTATTGATCGCTTTCATGCCGTTGTTCATTACAAGTATCTGCATGCTCGCGGTCGTACCGACATAATAATATCCGTCAGTCGCTCTTATGATACAGCGCACCGAATTGGACGGAAGTCCTTCGGACTCATCAAGTACATTTACGACCTTTTCACGTATGACAATTGACAGGCCGTTATCATTGGTGCCTATCCACATACGTCCCTCTTCGTCAACGTACAGGCAGTTGACGTTTCTGACGGAATCGTAGTCATCCACCCAGCGGAACTCTCTGCCGTTATATCTGTACAATCCCGCATACGTACCTATCCACAGAACACCGTCATTTGTCTGCGCTATATCGTTTGCTTCGCCGCAGGGGAGTCCGTTATTGTTACTGTATACGGTCTGAACATAATCATTGTAATCCGCGATCTCCGTAACGGAAGTTGAATCGGCCTTTACGGGAGAAGCGAATGACAACCCCATCATTAAGCTTAGCAAGATGACCGCTCCCGCAGAGCCCGCCACGTCGACTGTCTTTTCGTTGTTGCCGTTGTCGTGCTGGCGCTTTATCAAAATCACGATATAAACGGCTGCAATGGTGAGAAGCTTGTCAGCAAATTCAATTGCAAGCTGTCCGAGAATACCGGATATGAGAAGCGGCCATTCATTATCAAGAAGATAATCAACGACACCGTTACCCCATTTATTTCCGGTATAACCTCCGTCAAAAATGAAATTGATCGGAACGGATACAACCAAAGATGTGAATATGGCAAATGAAGCTGCCTTCATGAAACCGTAAAACTGTTCAAACCAGTTCTTCTTCGCCGCTATACCTATGATCACGCCAAGTGCAATACTTGTGACTGAATAAGCCGCAGACAGATGATTGACAACGCAGTAAGCAAGGTTACCCGTAAATCCGACTATGGCACCGCAGAACGGTCCCGCTATGCATGCACAAAGAGCTGTGCCGATCGAATCGGCCCACAACGGCAGTTCAAGCCATACCGCAAGCAGTTTCCCGCCAACGTTCAGGCACACGCACAATGCTATAAACAGAACAATCTGCCAGGTTTTCCATTTTTTCATCGGTTGGAACTCCTCCAAATGTCTAACTACAACATTATATTTTACCACATTTTATGAGAATTGAGGACTGTTCTTCTTTCTCAATTTACAGGATAACCACCTCGCGGGCACAGTCGTGCTCGTGTGATTTTCCGAAACGGAATGTGCACGCCATGTCATACAGATTGGCGGCGTTTATATCAAGTTCAAACATGTGCAGTGCCTCATCATCAAGTATTGAGGATGCATCGGCTGCCTTACTGATAACGGGGACAACACAGTTTTCCTTAAGTGAGGATAAAAGAGCCGAAGCGGATCTTCTGAATCCCAGTATCCTTATGTAGGAAACGCAGCACTCCGACAGCTCGAACGGGTAATCCTCTTTCTTTATTCCGAGAAGAATATGAAGCAGGGCCCTCATAACCCTGCTCTTTGTGTACTCTTTGGAATGAACCAGCGACACGAAGCTTTCATAACCGGAGTATCCGCCTATGTTGGATCTGATCCGACCCTCAATGTTTGCGGAAACATCCATGTATTCGGTCAGAACTCCCTCCGTCTCCGGAGTCTCGCTCAGAAGCCTTGAAATGACCGTATGAAGTTGAATAGAAAAATCATCGGGGGAAACCGGGAATGCTTTCGAAGCGATCTTCTCAAGAGTCCTGTATGTGTATTTCGGAACAAGATGAGTAAAGCCCTCATGGGCAAACATCTTCTTTCTGACGGACATTGCCGAAAGAGCACCGTCGGATGAGTCGAGATAACTGCCTCCTGTCCTTCTCACGCATACAGCTTCTATGTCGCTTTCCATCATATCAAGAGACTTAAGGTAGCGTATCGCAAGCATGTCGTTTGATGCGAACTCATTGCCGGTTACGGTAGCGTAAGCCTTGGCATAGGACATGCCTTCTTTAAGAAGTTGTGAGATCTTATAATTTCTTGTCTTCTCGGACTTCTCACCCTGCGACAGTATGTGAAGTCCGGGATCGCTTTCTTCGGAAAGGCCCGCGCAGGATCTGAGCATGTCAAGATCGCCGCATTCGCTTCCGAAGACGATAAAGTTGACGCAACCCATACTCGTTATCGCGGATATCGCACCCTGTGCGAAATAATCAGCAGACGCTGTCGCAAACGTTACAGGAAGTTCAATTACAAGATCCGCTCCTCCGTTAAGCGCCATAGCCGTTCTCGCATACTTGTCGCATATGGCGGGAAGGCCCCTCTGAACAAAATCCCCGCTCATCACGGCAATAAGAAAATCTGCCCCCGTAAGCCTTCTGGCTTCCCGGAACAGATATTCGTGACCGTTATGAAACGGGTTCAGTTCACATATAACAGCGCATACTTTCATGATCAGTTTTTGAAACTGTGGATCGGCGCGGGAATGCGTCCCTTTCTGTTTATAAATTCCTCACAGGAAAAATCATTGACTGCCATTACAGGCGCATGGCCCAGGAGTCCTCCGTATTCAACACTGTCCCCGACCTTCTTTCCTTTTGCCGGGCACAGCCTTACTGCGGTCGTCTTGTTGTTTACCATACCTATCGCCATCTCATCCGCAATGATACCGGATATCGTTGCGGCACTCGTGTCACCGGGTATGGCTATCATATCAAGTCCAACCGAACATACGCACGTCATAGCTTCGAGCTTCTCGATTGTGAGAGCTCCGGCCTCGGCGGCATTGATCATACCCTGATCTTCGGACACCGGGATGAATGCTCCCGAAAGACCTCCGACGTATGAACTCGCCATAACTCCGCCCTTCTTGACCTGGTCGTTGAGAAGCGCAAGAGCTGCCGTTGTTCCGGGAGCGCCTGCATGTTCAAGACCCATCTCGCACAGGATATCCGCAACGGAATCACCTATGGCGGGTGTAGGTGCAAGAGACAGATCGACAATACCGAACGGTATACCGAGTCTCTCGGATGCTTCCTTTGCAACGAGCTGTCCGACACGCGTGACCTTGAAAGCCGTCTTCTTGATCGTCTCGCACAGTTCCTCAAAGCCCTGTCCCTTTGTCTTGCTGACAGCACGTTTTACAACACCGGGGCCCGATACGCCGACATTAATAACGGCGTCGCCTTCAGTTACTCCATGAAATGCACCTGCCATGAACGGATTGTCATCGGGAGCGTTACAGAATACCACGAGCTTTGCGGGACCTATATCGGACTTCTCTGATGTCTCTTTGATGATGCGTCCCATGAGCCTTACCGCATCCATATCTATACCGCATCTTGTCGATCCGACATTTACCGATGAACAAACAAGCGATGTATCAGCAAGTGCATCGGGGATAGACTTGATAAGATTTCTGTCGGCCTCGGTCATACCTTTTGATACAAGTGCCGAGTAACCTCCGAGGAAATTGACACCGACGGTCTTAGCCGCCTTGTCAAGTGCGGAGGCGATCTTTGCAAAATCCTCGGGACTCTTTGCGGCTTTTGCTCCTACAAGTGCTATAGGTGTAACAGATATCCTCTTGTTGACGATAGGTATCCCGAATTCAATCTCGATATCCTTTCCGACTGATACAAGGTTTCCGGCTACCGTGGTGATCTTGTCATAGATGTTGTCACAGATCCTTCCAAGATCATCGGATACGCAGTCAAGAAGGCTGATCCCGAGAGTAATTGTACGTACATCGAGGTTCTGCTCCTCGATCATCTTATTTGTTTCGTTTACTTCAAAAATATTTATCATAATTAAATCCTGTGCATCGACTCAAAAATATCATCACGCTGACAGTGTATAACGACCCCGATCTCCTCTCCGATCTGGGCAAGCTCGTTGGACACATCGGTAAAAGGCTTCGCCGAATCGTTCATGTCAACTACCATCATCATGTTAAAATACCCGCTGACTATCGTCTGCGAGATATCGAGAATGTTTATCCTGTTATTTGCGAGATACGTGCAGACCTTTGCTATGATACCCACCGTATCTTTTCCTACGACTGTGATTATTGATTTCTTCATTTAATTCTCCCTTCTTACAGCCCTTTATACGGCTATAAGCTGTGACGGTTCGCAACGTTTTGCGACCTTTATGTCAAAATCGGTCGGCTTGTATTTGCACTCATCCATCAGTATCTCCAGCCTGACCGCTTCATATGCAAGTTCCGCCAGATTGTTCTCAGCGCTTAAGTGGCTGAGTGTTACGGATTTCATGTCGTCGTGCAGGAGTCTGCACAAAAGCCTTCCGCAGTTCTCGTTTGACAGGTGACCCTTATCTGATAATATCCTCTGTTTCAGATAATACGGATAGCTTCCGACCTGAAGCATGTTCACGTCATGATTGGCCTCGATGAACAGTGCATCCACTCCCGTGAATCCTTCGACGATCATGTCCGTATATACACCGAGGTCGGTACAAACACCGACCGCTTTGTCGTTATGTTCAATCCTGTATGCCACAGGTTCGAGCGCATCATGGCTCACTTCTATCGGTCTGATGCGAAGGTCTTCAATATCGAACACATTCTGCGACTTGATCTCATTGAACAGATCCGGATCGAGATTACCGATACCTTTCTGCATCATGATGCCTTCTATCGTTCCCCGAGTGGCATACATCGGTATGGCGTATTTTCTCGACAGAACTCCGATACCCGCGATATGATCCGAATGCTCATGCGTTATCAGGATCGCATCCAGATCCGAAGTTGACAGCCCCAGCTGATTCAGGCCTTCCTCGACCCTCTTTCCGCTGATGCCCGCATCGATAATGACATGCGTGTTATCCGACCCCACATAGATGCAGTTCCCGCTGCTCCCGCTCGCGATACTACAGATCCTCATATTTGTTCTCCCCTAACTCTATATCTGTGCCTTGGATAGTTTATACATTTGTCAAAAAGGCGCTTCCGCTTCTTTCCGGACGTCACGTTACTAGACTCGAAAAAACCTCGTCAAGTAACAACGTCCTCCAAAACTTTTTGCCAAACGATAAACTACCAAGGCATATAACGTTTATACTCATTCCCAGCGAATATCGAGGAAGTCTCCTTCATTAAGCGGCTCCGAGAACACCGCCTTCTTGCTGTTGAGTTCGGTCACGATCCCCTTGCCCGCAGGCCTGTTCTTCAGATCGAAATCGATATAATCGAAGATGTCAACGAACACATAGCTCTCTTTCTTGTTGAGCGTCACGGGATCCCCGTTCACGAACACCGTGATGGTCGTCCACTTGCTCTCTTCCTCGAGCCTGCGCGCTTCCTCCTTGGCCTGCTTGTATTCGACATATTCCTCGTCAAGCTTACCGTCGTCAGCATACTCGCTGTTCTCGATAGATTCGGCCTCAACGGCATCCTCGTATGTCTCTATCTCTTTCTTCTTCGGAGCTTTCTGGTTACCGCTCGCCTTCGCGCTGGCTTCCTCCTCATCCGATACATCCGAAAGGCTCAGATCTTCCATCGTCCATATTACAGAGAAGTTGTCATAGCATTTCGTCTCCCTGTCGGCCTTCTTGTTGTTAACGTATATGTTCATCTCCGGATTCAGGATCACATCCATGAATTCGATTATCTGCGAAACCGTGTAGTAACTGAGCATCTTGATATCATCGCCGGGCTGGATATCATAAAACTCCGACTGAAGATTACCGTTTACTTCGGCAAACTTCGGAAGTTCGACCTTCTTGTCGTTTACGATAACCGAGATAACGCTTCCGTATTCGAGGAGCGATCCTATCGTAGCCGTTGCGGCTTCACCTTCCGTGGATTCTTCAACGATTATCCTGTCACCGCCGACTATCGGCGAAGTAAGGCTGACTTCCTTGCCGTTAAGCTTGACGCTGGCACCTTCACCGACCTGACCTCTGACCATATGAGGCTTACCGTTTACGATGAAGTTAAGTTCGGGACCGCGTTTAGGGAACAGTCCTTCATTCGGGAATCCTGCCTGCATCGCGGCATCGGCGATCGTCAGATGTCCGTTGTCGTACAGTTTGACACGCTTATCGTTAAACGTAACGAATATGAAATTATTCCTCTGATCGTAGAAGTTTAAGCATATACCGATAGGCGTTACGTACATGCTGTCGAGTATAGCACCGCTGAACTGATAATCGATCTCTTTGAGAACTTCCTCTCCGCGAAGCGCCACACGTTCCGCCATGATGCCCATCTCTTTGGCAAGTGCATCCGTGAAACCCGTGATCTTGCCGCCGCCGCCGACAACAAACACGGCCGATACGGGTTTATTGCCGTTAAGTTCTTTGATCTTGTCGGAAACATCCTTGGCAATATCGGCAATGACTCCTTCAGCGATCTTATGTACTTCCTTGGGCTCGATCTTATGCTCGATACCCATGATGTCGGTGTATTTGACAGGGCCCTTTTTGCCTGAGTCGATCTTTACGTGCTCAGCCTCGTTAAAATCAAGCAGCAGCGAGTTTGCTACAACTTCCGTCAGCTCGTCACCCGCCTTCGGGATCATTCCGTAAGCGATAATACTTCCGTCCTTCGTGATCGATATATCGCTCGTTCCCGCACCCACATCGACAAGCGCGATATTCAGCATCCTGTACATATCGGGGATTGCCGCGGTCATTGCGGCGATAGGCTCGAGTGTAAGGTTTGCGACTTCAAGATCGGCTATCTCCACCGCTTTATACAGTCCGTCAACTACATCGTCGGGAAGAAATGTCGAGATCAGATCGACCGAAATGCTCGAAGCCTTATGCCTCTCAAGTGTCGATATCGGATAACCGTTCATATAGTACTTCACGACAGTATAGCCGACGCAGTAGAACTTCATGTCGGTTTTGTTGACTGCCTGAAAATCCTCGTATGCTTTCTCTACACCGAGCATCTCAAGCGTATACACATGCTCCGCATCGATCGTTGTCTCCTCGGGAAACTCCAGTGTCGCCGATGAATTGATCGTCTTGAGCACACGGCCCGCGGCCGCGATGCACACTTCGTGAAGCTGCTTGCCGATTATGGCTTCAAGGTCGTTCTTGACATCCTTTATCGTATTACCGACCTTCTCTATATCGTGTATCTGCCCGTCAAGCATGGCACGCGTCTCATGCTTCCTGTCACACTGGGCCACAACGTGAAAAGTATCATCGGTACGATATCCGACCGTTCCGACAATACTCCTTGTTCCTATATCCAGTCCGAATACAAGCTGACCGGGATTCTTCTTACCGTCTCCCACTTTTACACCTCACTGATCCTTTAATACTCCCTCAAGCTGCTTCTTTGTATCTTCAATGCCGAAACTGTTGTCTATGACAACTTTGCAGTAACTTCTGAACACCTCATCACTGCTCTGAGACTCCATGATATCCGAGATCTTCCGATCCGAGTATCCGCGGCTTTCCTTAAGTCTTGCTCTGCGTGTCTTCTCATCGGCATACACATACCACAGTTCATCAACTATTTTATCATAACCGTCCTCGATTAAAAGGGCTGCTTCAATAAAAAAATAATCGACTGTATCTTCGCGCTTCGCGTCGCTTATCATTGCCAGTATCCGCGTCTTTACCGCCGGATGCACAATAGCGTTCACTCCCGCCAGAAGTTTCTCGCCGCCTTCGGCGAAAATCATACCCGCCATCTTCTTCGGATCGATCTGCCCGTCATCGCCGAGGACATCCTTTCCGAGAAGTTCAACAAGCGGCTTAAAGCATACTTCGTCCTTATCCTCAAGAGACTTTGCCAGGTCATCGGCCGTGACAATTATACATCTGCACATTTTATCGAGGAGCCTTAACACTTCGGATTTGCCTGCTCCGACTCCTCCCGTTATCCCGACGATCTTCATGTTCTGCAATTCTCCCCGGTCATTTTGCCTCATACCAGTTATCGCCCGTCGATGTCTCAACAAGCATCGGTACAGACAGTTTTACGGCGTTTTCCATTTCCTCTTTGAGAAGAGATGCCGCTTTATCGACTTCGTCAATGGGAGCTTCAACAAGCAGCTCATCGTGTACCTGAAGAATGACTTTCGATGTCAGCCCTTCTCTTTCAAAACGCTCTTTGACCTTTATCATCGCGATCTTCATTATATCGGCCGCGCATCCCTGTATCGGTGCGTTCATAGCAACCCTTTCACCGAAAGACCTCTGCATGAAGTTGGAACTTGAAAGTTCCGGAAGAGGACGTCTTCTTCCAAACAACGTCGTGACGTATCCGTCCTTCTTCGCCTTTTCAACTCCCGCATCAAGATACTCTTTTACCTTGGGGAAAGTCCTGAAATATTCGTCTATGAAATCCTTCGCATCTTTTCTCGAAATGTTAAGATCGCTTGATAAACCGAAAGCGCTGATCCCGTATATGATACCGAAGTTAACCGCTTTCGCGTTCCGACGCATGATCGGAGTCACTTCCGAAAGATCAACATGAAATACCTTCGAAGCGGTGATCGCATGAATATCGGCACCGGAATTGAATGCTTCTATCAGTGATCCATCACCCGACAGATGCGCCATTATCCGGAGCTCGATCTGCGAATAATCGGCATCAATGAAACGGCACCCGTCCTTCGGCACGAAAAACTGCCTGATAAGCCTGCCCTGCTCCATCCTTGCCGGGATATTCTGAAGGTTCGGCTCGGTACTCGATATCCTTCCCGTCGCCGTTATGGTCTGATTGAACGTGGAATGGATACGCCCGTCTGCAGCCACATAATCAGCCAGACCGTCGGTATACGTCGATTTAAGTTTCGAAAGCGCACGGTACTCCAGTATTCTTGATACGAACGGATACTCGGGAGCCAGCTTTTCGAGCACGTCCGCTGCGGTCGAATAACCCTTCTTGGTCTTCTTGCCACCCGGTATTCCCATCTTGCCGAAAAGTATCTCACCGAGCTGCGCCGGCGAATTGATGTTAAACTGTTCTCCGGCCTCGTTGTGGATACCTTCCTCCAGCTCTTTGATCTGGGATCCGAGCTTATCTCCGTACGCCTTGAGCTTTTCGGGAAGAAGACGTATTCCGAGCCTCTCCATGTCTTGAAGACACGCTATGAGCGGAAGTTCAATATCATTATACAGATCCGTCATCCCGAGGGACCCTATCCTGTCCTGAACAGGCTGCGAAGCCGTATAACATATATATGAAAACGTGCATGCATATTCCGCAACATCTTCCGGAGTAAGCATATAACACTCCGACAGAGTCCTCTTTCCGAACAGTTCCGAATAACTCTTTATGATCATCCCACAGTATTCGTTTGCCACATCCTCAATTGAGTAGTCGTTCTTAAGCGGATTGCAAAGATATGCTCCGACACAAAGATCATTGAAATGGTCTTTGACGGCATTCATATCACACAGCTCCGGCAAAAGAGAAAGTGCGGACTTTAGGTCAAACGTTGACAGTGTGATTTTCGCCTTGCGGATAGTATCCGAAAGGCGGGCGCAAATGCTGTCGATAGGATCGGCTCCGGTGGCGGGAACAAATACCGTCTCGTCCTTTGAGAACGTGAGCGCGATGCCGATTTCGGATACGAACAGGCCGGCCGATGAAACGGATGATAATCTGTCAAACACCTGTGAGACCTTTGCCGGATCGGAAGCCGTAACAAACGAGTCTCGGTAACTTTCATCAACTGCGGATGCACTGTCGTCAAAACGGTCCAGAAGGTTCTTGAACCCGAGTTCCTTGACTATCTTATAGGCTTCATTCGTGTATATGTTCCCTAGCTTCGCGTCGGCAAAGTCGAGCTTGATATCCGCGTTTATCTCGATCGTGGCGAGCTTCTTCGACAGGATCGCCATGTCAAAGTTTTCTTCAAGAGTCTGTCTGACCGAATTCTTCGTTATCTCGCCGATGTGGTCTTTGAGATTGTCTATGTCGCCGTACTGCTTCAGAAGTTCCGTAGCGGTCTTCTCACCGATCTTCGGGACACCCGGTATATTGTCGGAAGAGTCGCCCATAAGACCCTTAAGTTCGATTATCTGAAGCGGTGTAAGGCCGTACTTTTCGATGACATCGGCGGTGTGATAATTCTCGATCTCTGTCCTGCCGCTCTTTGTCTTCGGGATCCTGACAAGGATCTTATCCGTAGCAATCTGAAGAAGATCACGGTCTCCCGAAACAAGCGTGACATCCATCCCCTCTTTCTCGGCGCGCTTGGCAAGCGTTCCGAGGATATCATCGGCTTCAAGACCGCCCTTTTCCATGATCGTTATGCCCATGGCACGAAGCAGATCTTTAAGAAGAGGCATCTGCTGTTTGAGTTCATCGGGCATACCCTTTCGCGTACCCTTATAAGCCTCGTACATTTTGTGTCTGAACGTGGGCTCGTGAACATCGAACGCCACGACGAGACAATCGGGAGACTCCTCATTGAGTATTCTGAACATGATGTTCAGAAACCCGTATATCGCATTCGTATGAACGCCCTGTGCGTTCGTAAGATCAGGTATGGCGAAGAACGCCCTGTTTACTATGCTGTTGCCGTCTATAAGTACAAGCTTACCGCTCATGATCCCGCCTTAGAAAACTATTCCGAAAAAGTGTGAAAGAAAACCGAACAGTTCATATGAAACTATTATCATCGAAATTATCTCAAATATCCTTAAAACATCCTCGTTGAAATAATGGAAATACATTGCACGTTTCGTGACTTTGATCTTGTGCGACAGTTCGTTTCGAAGGTCGATCGACTCGCCGTTTTCCAGCCTTCCGAGGGCTTCGGCGATTAGATATCTGATCTCAAGTTCCTCGAAACAGTCAGGACATTTCTCGACATGGGTGAGGAACTGCCAGAGTGTCTCCCCGACGAGTTTGTTCTCGATGAACCTGTTCATATGCAGTTCGCATTCGTTACAATCTATATATTCCATAACAAAACGATCGGCTACCTCGTGTCTTTGTCTATGAATTCAAGAAATAGTACGGTGATTATCGCATATGTGACGGAAAACACGATCATCGCCTCCCAGCTGTCCCACAGATTATCAAACGTCCGGGCAAAGTCTGCCCTTGCATTTGCTTCGCCGAGCTTATTAAGTATGACATCCCTCATTCCGTTTTCTTCTATTGTGGTCATGACATCTTTTAATGACACTCCTCCGCCGAGTTCGATCTTGTCTCCGGAAGATACCATCTTGTTCCATACGACAACGGCCGGAAGATTATTATAATCGGATATCACACACAATCCGCGGACTCCCCACTTTGACACCATCAACTTGGTAACGTCCGCAAGTTTTTCGGGAAGCTGTATGAACCCCGCAAACACAAGCTGAAGTATCAGCATGAACGGCATTACGGTCATGGCCGCCATAGGAGTCTTGACTATCGCCGATATCATGAGAGCCATCATATCGGACGTGTAAGTTATCAGAAGAAGCGTAATGAACATATCGGGAATGAACGTGAAGATCGCTCCTTCCTCCGGGAAATCGATCCCCGTCATTCCGAGAACGAACATCGTTATCGCGGACTGCATCGCACACAGGAACAGCTGATATACCAGATGCGATGCAACATATGACGTGATATGCAGCCCCGCCCTGTGTTCTCTCTTTATGATCGGCCTTTCCCTGCATATCGACTGGATCGAATTGAAGAAACCGTTCCATATGCAAACGCACGTCAACGCGAAGTTTGCCTGAAATGTACCTTCCATGCTGACGTACAGTCCTTTTCCGACAGCCATCGAAACCATACCGGCGATTATCGCCGCCATAGGTAACACTTTCCAGTCACTCTGAAGCACGAACATCCTGAACTGTTTTCCAAGGTATATCAGAAGCTGTCCGAAGTGTCCTTTATGTTTTAATACGTTGTTTTCGGTCTCCATATCTTTCCTCAGCTGATCTTCTGTGCATACTTTTCAACGAACTCATCGGCTCTTCCTTCGCCGCCCTCATCCTTCTGGTTGATCGACAAAAGGATATCTTCCATGGACTTCTTGCCGAAGAACTCGTCGGCCTCTTTTATAGGACCGAAGTAAGCGAGTCTTCCGGTACGTGAGGCATCTTTTGCCAAGACGATAACATCATCGAACAGATCAATAACCCTGTCCGGGGTATGTGTTATAACGATAACGATCTTTCCTTCGTCCGCGATCTTACGAAGACTCTCGAAGAGATTTCTCGCAACGACTCCGTCAAGTCCGGAATCAGGTTCGTCAAGTATGAACAAAGTCGGATCGCTG
>JAEEJD010000196.1 GCA_016281675.1 Lachnospiraceae bacterium | reverse complement strand
TAAATCCGGCACGGTTTACCTCCTTATAAAATTGTCATAGTACAAAAATTTATATTGTATACATGTACTTGCAATAATACAACATTATTATGATATACGCTCGGCCAAGTTATGTCAAGCGGATATGTGACATAAAAAAAGACAGAAAGACCTTGGGTCTTCCTGTCTTAATGATCATATAATCACTGAATTATATATCGATTTATTTTGCACCAATGGTAGCATGGATAGACTGAAGATAAGCGTATCCTCTCTCGAATCCGCTTGCGCCCTGAGCCTTAAGTGCCGGCCATGAAGCTGCTGTCTTCTCGTTTATGTAATTGAGGTACCAAAGACCACCCTGAGCACCTGCTGCAGCTGCTGCATCTCTTGCTGCTGCTGAAGCAACAGTTCTTGCATCGATGCTAGCCATCCAAGCCATCTCCTTGTCAAGGTCAGCCTGAGCTGCGGGAACAAGTGAAGGATTAACTGAGTTGAGGTAAGCGATCTCCTTCTGAGCTGCTGCTGCGATAGCTGCGTTTCTGGCGTTCTGAGCTGCTATAGTTCTCTGGTTGATATCGTTAAGATATGCAGCGCCTCTCTGAAGACCGGAAACTGCTTCTGCGTCTCTGGCCTTAGCTGCTGCTGCTGTTGAAGCCTCGATAGAATCAAGATAAGCAACGCCTCTTGCGAAATCAGCGCTAACCTGTGCATCCATAGCCTCTGCTGCTGCTACAGTAGCTTCCTTGATAGATGTAAGCCAAGCGATCTCCTTAGCGAAATCTGCTTCTGCTGCAGGGATAAGAGAAGGGTTAACTGACTGAAGGTAAGCCTTTTCTCTCTCGAATGATGCTGTAGCATCTGAAATAGCATCTGCCTTAACGGGAACAACAGCTACGAATGCTGCTGCTGCAAGTGTTGCAATACCTGCAATAAGCTTCATGATCTTTGTTTCTTTCATAATAAACGAACTCCTTTCACTACCTTTTCATTTTGTAATATTGATTATAATGAAAAATCACATGTTATATTATATAGCCGTAAACTCGTTATGTAAAGCATTTTTTCATCTTATGTCAACATCAAAAAAGCATTGATTGAGCAACCGCTTTCTGTTGTGGTTAGCGATAATCGCACATCTACATCTTGTATATTAGGGGTGTATTGCAGATATGTTATGTAAACCGCAATTCCTTTAGACAGGCATCAATTTTTCCGACAGAAAATCCCTTGCCGTATAAATATGCACGTAGTTTCTGCACTCCATCATAGTCAAGTGAATCCACTCCGGCAGGACACCTCTTGGCGATAAGCCTGCGTATAAGCTCCGACTCCGCTTCATCTCCGTCGGTTCCGTTTTCTTCATCGTATAAAGAAAATGCGCGTTCAATCTTATCCTTGGATACGCCCTTTTCGATAAGCTTGGCCGTGATCTGTCGGCGGCTCATCGATGATGACTTGCACCTGACATATTCGGACGCATATCTGTCATCATCAAGATAATGATATGATCTGAGATATTCAATGGCATTGTCGCATGCCTCTTCCGGATAACCACCCTCCGTCAGCTTGCGTCTGACATCGGCTTCGGTACGGTCCATTGTTTTAAGAAGGTTCATACCGCGCTTTCTTGCGCGCGGAAATACGGTCTCCTCCATAATACGGGAATACAGAGCGTCATCAACCGTCATTCCTTCTTCAAGTCCATATGAAGCAAGTTCGCCCTTGTACAGGACAAAGGCGAACTCGTCATTAAGATAAATGGCATTTCTACTGCTACTCTTGGGGAGAGGCCTGATACCCGTTAAGGTCATTTCCATTTATCATTCTTCCTTATCTGATGCTTTGGAAGCCGCACCCTTAGCCGGAGCGCTTTCTGCACTCTGCTCTTCTGCTGCCGCAAAGTAATGATCCCTTACGATCTTCTCTACCTCTTCATATACATCGGGATTCTCCAAAAGATACTGCTTGGCATTCTCTCTGCCCTGACCGATCTTGTTACCCTTATATGCGTACCATGCACCTGTCTTGGCGATGATGTTGGCATTAGCGGCAAGATCCAGAAGATCTCCTTCTCTTGAAATACCCTTACCGAACATAATATCAAATTCGGCTTCCTTGAACGGAGGAGCGATCTTGTTCTTGACAACCTTCACTCTTGTTCTGTTACCGATAACTTCACCGGCCTGCTTCAATGATTCTATACGGCGTACGTCAAGTCGCACCGACGAATAGAACTTCAACGCTCTTCCGCCTGTCGTTGTCTCGGGATTGCCGAACATGACTCCGACCTTCTCACGAAGCTGGTTAATGAATATAACGGTACAATTTGACTTGCTGATGACTGCCGTAAGCTTTCTGAGAGCCTGCGACATCAGTCGTGCCTGAAGACCCACATGGGAATCACCCATCTCGCCGTCGATCTCGGCCTTCGGAACAAGAGCCGCAACCGAGTCAACAACTACTATATCTATAGCACCTGATCTGACCATCGTCTCGGTGATCTCAAGTGCCTGTTCGCCGTTATCCGGCTGTGAGATATAAAGGTTATCGATATCGACTCCGATATTTCTCGCATATACGGGATCAAGTGCATGCTCCGCATCTATGAATCCCGCGATACCGCCCCTTTTCTGTACCTCCGCAATCATGTGGAGAGTAACCGTTGTCTTACCGCTCGACTCGGGACCGTATATCTCAACTATCCTTCCCTTCGGAATTCCACCGAGCCCGAGAGCTATATCAAGACTGAGCGACCCTGTCGGGATCGTCTCGACATTCATCTGTGTGCCGGAATCTCCCAGCTTCATCACGGATCCTTTGCCGAACTGTCTCTCGATCTGTGCCAGTGCCGCATCAAGTGCCTTTAACTTATCTTCGCGTTCCATATATCATTCTCCTTTACCAATTATTCACTCGCCCTATACAAGAACATCTGTTCTGTATACGAGCATAAAACATTTGTTCGATTTTGTCAACAACTAAATTCAAAAAACTTCACAATAAACAAACCATGCGGGAAAATGCCCGAAAACAGGCTGTAAATGATATGTACGCAAATCAGATTCACTAATATCTTAGATGCAGTTTCACCACCCGTCAAGCAAAACATTTCATATTTTTTCCATTTTAAGAACACAATTCAGTCACAATCATCCCATAAAATCAAACACGTTGATTCAGGTTCATTTCAAAACATTCACACGGAGAATTCACATGGGATACGAAACACGTTTCAGGCACGAGAATAAGTATGAGATAAGTTACGCTCAGTACCTTTCCATAAGAGGAAGGCTTCGCGCCGTATGCAGGCCGGATCCGCACGCAAAGGACGACGGAACTTACCTTATCAGAAGCATCTACTTCGACAACGCCGACGACAAAGCACTCACGGAAAAGGTAATGGGCTCGGCAAAGCGCGAGAAGTTTCGCATCAGATATTACAACGACGACCTTACGTATGTGACCCTCGAGAAGAAACAGAAAATAAACAGTCTGTGTAAAAAGGCCGAGTGTTCCCTCACCAAAGACGAGGTATGCGACATACTTTCGGGCGATACGGACTTCATGAGAGACCACCCCTCTCCCCTTGTAAAAGAGCTCTACACGAACATGAAAACGCAACAGCTTCGTCCCAAAGTTCTCGTGAGCTATCAACGCGAGCCATACATATTCGGTCCCGGAAACGTCCGGGTGACCTTTGATTCAAAGATAAAGACGGCATCCCTGGGATGTGATTTTCCCGAAGGGATACACGAAGTTTTTGCAACGGACGATCCGGGGATGATGATCATGGAAATCAAATACGATGATTTTCTCCCCGATATCATAAAGACGATCGTCAATGAAGGAAACATCTTGCAACAGAGTTTTTCCAAATATGAAGCATGCCGCAGATACGGCTGACAAACACCGGATAACAGGAGGTAGGAAATGAGTTTTTCGGATGTGTTCAAAACAAGTTTTTTGGAAAGTGTGGAATCATTTACCGCGACCGATCTTCTTATCGGTATGGTCTTTGCGGTGGTGATCAGTCTGTTCATCTTCTGGGTGTATAAGAAGACGTTCACGGGTATAATGTACAGCTCCGGCTTCTCGCTCACGCTGATCGGACTGTGTCTTGTTACCACACTCGTAATAATGGCTGTAACGTCAAACGTAGTGCTTTCACTCGGTATGGTCGGTGCGCTGTCGATCGTAAGATTCCGTGCGGCGATCAAAGACCCGATGGAGATCGTATTCCTGTTCTGGTCGATCGCAGTCGGCATCGTTATAGGCGCCGGGATGATCCCGCTCGCACTCGTCGGTTCGGTGATCATCGGCATCATCCTCATGATATTCGCAAACAGAAAGCAGCCCGGTATACCGTATATTCTCATACTCAACTGCGCTGACGATACGTCTGAGCAGAGCGCGGTCGATGCCGCAAAATCGGCTGTCTCGAAGTTCGCTGTCAAGTCCAAGACCGTTAATTCTTCGGGCATAGAGCTTACCGCACAGGTGCGTCTCAAAGACAGCGAGACATCATTCGTTAACACACTCAGCAACATCAACGGAGTATCAAACGCAACGCTTGTAAGCTACAGCGGTGAATACATATCATGACTGAAAACAAACATATCGGAAAGATAATATATGCGCTCATCGCTCTCGCACTTACGGCAGTATTCCTGATATCCGCAGCCGCAAAAGGTCTGTGGGGACTTGATAAGACCGCCCTCGGGGCGAAAATCGCAAAGGCCGCGTCCGACACCGGGATCGGTCAGGAATACGAATCGGAACTGTTTGATACCGACAGTGTGATGACCGTCGATATCATCATGAGCGACGATGAGTGGCAGGAGCTTCTCGACAACGCGATCAATGAACAGTACAGTCCGTGCGATATCGTCATTAACGGTGAGACGTTTTATAACGTCGGCATAAGAGCCAAAGGAAACACTTCCCTTACAAACATCGTAAACGACGATACGACCGACAGGTACAGTTTCAAGATCAAATTTGACGAATACGTTACGGGACAGACATGCCACGGTCTTGACAAGCTCGTACTCAACAACAATTACGCCGATGCGACGAACATGAAAGAAGCTATTGTCTACGACATGTACGCATACCTTGACGCAGACGCCTCGCTCTACAACTATTCGAAGATAAGCGTCAACGGTGAATACATCGGGGTATATATTGCTCTCGAAGGTGTAGAGGACAGCTTTATGCTCAGGAACTACGGCACGAAGAACGGGGAACTCTACAAGCCCGAAAACATGGATTTCGGTGACGGTCCGTCCGACAAGAGACG
>JAEEJD010000195.1 GCA_016281675.1 Lachnospiraceae bacterium | reverse complement strand
ACCATAACCCCGATAAGGACCACGGAATAGATCACTACTCCGATTATCGTTACCGTCAGTCTGTCTTTCTTCTTTTTTTCTTTTCCGGATTGTCTTTCCCTGATGTCTTTCAAATCATTTACCTTTGTGATTTTACCTGAAAATAATTATACGAACTTGTAGATCGTGGTTGTCTCGTATTTCTGTCCCGCATCAAATATCGGATGCTCAAAAGCAGGATCGTTGGCGCTGTTAGGGAAATACTGTGTCTCAAGGCAGAATCCCGTACGCTCCCTGTAGTGTGCTCCGTCTTTCCTTCCTGGGGTGCTATGCAGTTTCCCGCATAGAACTGTACTCCCGGAAGATCCGAATATACTTCCATACGTCTTCCGTCCGCTTCGGCCGTTGCGATAAGCTGCGAACTGCCGTTATAGTTGTCGACAACATAGTTGTGATCATATCCTTTGACAAGAAGGAGCTGTTCGAAACAGGCACCTATATCTTCTCCGATCGTCTTCGGCTTTGTGAAATCCATGACCGTTCCGGCTACGGGTGCTATCTCTCCGGTGGGAATCGCTCCAGCAACAACCGGTGTGTAATGCGAAGCTTTGATCATCAGTTTTGTCTTCTCGATCGAACCCGAATCATGTCCGGCCAGGTTAAAATACGTATGGTTTGTCATGTTGATGAGCGTCTTCTTATCGCTTACGCCTTCATATGAGATGACAAGCTCATTGTCTTTTGTGAGAGTGTATGTAACGGATATCTCAAAGTTTCCCGGGAATCCGTTTTCCATATCGGGAGAACTGTATGAGAATTTGACATGATCGTCTCCGGTTTCGGCATTCCACAGCACCTTGTGCATTCCTTTATAGAAATCCGAATGAAGATTGTTGTCGTTATCGTTTACGGCAAGCTTGTATTCTTTGCCGTCGATGGAAAACCTGGCGTTTGCTATACGGTTTGCACTCCTTCCGACTGTCGCGCCGAAGAAGCTTCCGTTAACAAGATAATCTTCTCCTCCCTCGAACCCGAGAATAACGTCTTTGACATTGCCCTCTTTGTCCGGAACAAGAAGATTGACAAGGCATGCACCGATATTCGTCACTGCAGCCTCCATACCTTTTCCGTTCTTTATCGTATATAACTTGATATCCTTACCCAACTGTGTTCTTCCGAACTGAGAAACTTCAACGCTCATGATCCATCCTCCTGTGTTTGTTCTGTTTGAAAGATTACCGTTACAACTCCACCCTGGCATCAAGTGCCCGTGACAGTGTTACTTCATCTATGTACTCCAGTTCTCCTCCGACCGGAACACCGCTTGCTATCCTTGTCACTTTTATTCCCGTCGGTTTGATCAGTTTACTGATATACATTGCGGTCGTTTCGCCTTCGATACTCGAATTGGTGGCGATAATGACTTCATCAACATCCCTTTCGAGCCGTTTGATCAGCTCCGTCAGTTTGATGTCCGAAGGTCCTATCCCGAGACTCGGATTGATGGCTCCGTGAAGTACGTGATAAACGCCGTTATACTTGTGCGTTTTCTCGTACGCCGTCATGTCTCTCGTATTCTCCACGACCATTATCTGCTTCTGATCTCTCGAAGGATCCGAACAGACGGGACAGGTATCCCGGTCCGTCAGGGTAAAACAGACGTTGCAGTACTTAATGTTCTCTCTCGCCTGAGTCATTGCCGTTGCCAGTTTATCCACCTGCTCCTTCGGCATGTTGATTATATGAAATGCCAGACGCTGGGCGGATTTACTGCCGATGCCCGGCAGTACCGCAAGTTCAGCTATCAGTCTGCTTATATAGCCGCTATACAGATCCATTCTTTATACTCCCTTCACTACTTGTCCCCCTCTGTAGCTTAAAACGGAAATCCCCCTCCGAGACCTCCTGTGAGCTTACCCATACTCGAAGAGCTTTCCTCCTCGACCATTCGAAGGGCTTCGTTAACCGCTGCCATTATAAGATCCTCAAGCGTCTCGATATCTTCGGGATCTACCGCTTCTTCGGAAAGCTTCACTTTTGTGATCTCACGTTTACCGGAAACGGTCACCTCAACCGCCCCGCCTCCTGCCTTTGCGGTAAACTCTTTTTCTTCAAGTTCCTTCTGATTCTCTTCCATCTGACGCTGCATCTTCTGAGCCTGCTTCATCAGATTCGCCATGTTCCCGGGCATTCCGCCTCCGGGAAATCCGCCTCTTTTTGCCATGATTATCTCCTCTTTGGTATTGTTTTGACCCTGTCACGCAAATTCGTCGTCGTCTACCGTGATCTCCATCCCGAACATGGATGCCGGCGCAAAGTACTGTCCTTCCTCATCCGCCTTTGTTCCGGATATGAGTTCGTAATCAACTTCTTTTCCTGTCACTTCCGCAAAAGCTTTATCGAGATTCTCCCTGAAATCTTCTTCATCGCACAGGGACATTATCGTATCATCAATAAACCTGATGACCAGTTTCCCGTCGGAAGGTCTTACCGACAACTCGGCCGTGTTAAGGCATGCGATGTACATCTGCGGCATCTTCCTGTAAATGTCTCTCCAGGATGAATTGATCTTCCTGACCTCTTCCTGAGTTGCTTTCGGAAGCTTTAAAGCCTCATCTCTGGCTTTTTCCTTAGACTCCTTTTTCTCGGCAGACTCCTTCGGTGTGATTTTTTCCACACCTTCTTCATAAGATGCCTTCGACAGATTTCCGCTCTCTATAAGATCCTCTATCACCTTCAGGCGATCGCTTAACGAATCGGGATCCTTTTCCATCTGAGGCCTGCATATCCTGATCACCGCTATCTCAATGAGCACCCTCTTTTGAACCGCAAAGCGAAGATCGTTTGACAGTTCCGAGAACACACGTATATATCTGAGAATCTGCTCTTCGGGAATCACCTCAGCCTCTTTCTTAAGGAGAGCAAGGTTATCGGCTGTGATATCGACTATATCCGCCGCATCTTCGGCTGATTTAGCCAGAAGGACGTTTCTTAAATGCCAGATAAAATCGCTTATGAACTGGGTCAGATCCCTTCCCCTGATCAGTATCTCATCAAGAAGGTTGATACTTTCCGTAACGGATCTTGCCGCAAGGCTGCGAAGGAACACCGAAAACACCGATGTATCGACAGCACCCAGAACTTCAAGTGCCCTATCATACGTGATCTCTTTCCCGAGAAAAAACGACGAACACTGATCGAGAAGCGAAAGAGCGTCTCTCATACCGCCCTCTGCTTTTGATGCAATATATTTTATTGCCCTGTCATCGATCTTAATCTCTTCCCTGGCGGCCACTTCACGAAGTCTGTCTTCAAGCGTATCTGTATCGATCCTTTTAAAATCATACCTCTGACATCTCGAAAGGATCGTGACGGGTATCTTGTGCGGCTCGGTCGTTGCAAGGATAAATATCACATATTCCGGCGGCTCTTCCATCGTCTTTAGAAGAGCATTGAAAGCATCCTTTGTGATCTGATGCGCCTCGTCGATGATGTAGACTTTGTATTTGCCGTTTGTCGGAGAATACGCGACACTCTCCTTGATCTGTCTTGCATCATCGATACCGTTGTTTGAAGCGGCATCCATTTCTATCACGTTAAGGCTTGTTCCCGCCGCAATGCTTTTGCAGCTTTCGCATTCTCCGCACGGATTGCCGCCTACCGGATGCTCGCAGTTTACGGCCTTTGCAAAAACTTTTGCGGCACTGGTCTTTCCCGTACCGCGGGTTCCGCAGAACAGGTAAGCGTGGCCTATCCTGTTAGCCTCTATCTGATTTCGTAATGTTGTTACTATCGCATCCTGGCCCTTTATCTCGCCAAAGTCCGCAGGACGCCATTTTCGATACAGTGCTATATATGACATTTAGTCTCCAAAACTTATGCCGAGCATTTTTGCTTCCTGAATGATCGTTGCGTTTGGATCGAGCATTTTAAGCTTGCCGGCAACATCCTCAAGGGGAACCTTAACGATCTCCCTGTTACGATAACCGACCATGAATCCGTATTCGCCTTCAAGTATCAGCTTGCCCGCTTCCGCACCGAGACGGCTTGCGAATACCCTGTCGTAAGGGCAGGGGCTTCCGCCTCTCTGGGTATGTCCGGGAACCGTGACCCTGACTTCCTGTCCGGTACGCTCCTGGATCGCAGCGGCAACTTCATATGAAACGGAAGGATGTGGCATCTTCTCAAGTTTCTTTGCATATTCCTTT
This sequence comes from Lachnospiraceae bacterium, assembly GCA_016281675.1. Next base: position 4,726 of record JAEEJD010000195.1, on the reverse strand, counting down.
TTGGAAAGCTTAGCGTCTTCCTTGCTTATTGCGCCTTCCGCAACGGCTATGATCGTAAACCTGCTTCCTCTTTCCTCACGCTGTTTGATCGCTTTTACCACTTTGTCGATATCGTAAGGGATCTCGGGGATCAGGATAATGTCGGCACCTCCTGCCATTCCGGCATTAAGTGTAAGATAACCTACTTTGTGTCCCATAACTTCCACAATAAATACACGGCTGTGTGATGCGGCGGTTGTATGGATGCAGTCGATGCACTCTGTCGCGATATCGACCGCCGATTGGAAACCGAATGTCATATCCGTACCGTAAAGGTCGTTGTCTATCGTCTTCGGAAGAGTGATAACGTTGAGCCCTTCCTGTCTTAAGAGATTAGCCGTCTTATGTGTTCCGTTTCCTCCGAGGATCACAAGACAGTCAAGACGGAGCTTGTAGTAGTTCTGCTTCATGGCTTCGACTTTATCAAGACCGTTCTCATCGGGATCCTTGATAGTCTTGAACGGTGTCCTGCTGCTTCCGAGGATCGTTCCTCCCACTGTCAGGATTCCGGCAAAATCCCTTCCGGTCAGCATCTTGAAATCGCCGTAGATCAGTCCCTTATAACCGTTGAGGAATCCGTAGATCTCTACCTCTTCTTTGCTGTTGACAAGAGATTTAACGACACCTCTCATTGCGGCATTAAGTGCCTGACAGTCTCCACCGCTTGTTAGCATTCCGATTCTCTTCATTGTTTGCACCTCTTTCCCGGTATCCTTACTGAACCTGTTCCATTATTACATCAACCATCTCGCCGACATTCTTGAGCTTGACGATCGTCTTCATATCAAAACTAATATCGAATTCCTCTTCCACGGAATCGATCAGCGTAATATGAACGAGAGAATCCCACCCGTCAACATCGGCGGCGGTAGTCTCATCATTCACCTTAAGATCCGGATCGTCGAATACATCGGCGAACACGGCATTCAAACGTTCGTAAACTTCTTCTCTTGTCATGCGCTTTACTCCTTACTGTTTTTCCCTGACTGTTATATGTGTATTCCGATCGGTGTACGGCACCGTAAGATCGAACTCCCACGTCGTATTGCCCTCGGCATCTTCCGATGCCTTGGAAAATCCCATGCGATCGTAGAAATCCCTGACCATGTTGTTCTTGGCTGTCGGATAATAATAACCGATGATCTTCTTAAGGCCCGCTGCCTTCGCACGCGCCACAAGTGCATCCATCATGGCAAATTCCATGTCGCGCTTAAGAACACGGCAGCTCATTATCCACAGATCCATATCAAGGACTTCGCCGTTTTTGTGACCGATGACTACCGATACGACTCCGTTGTCACCGAATTTGTCTATAAGTTTTCCGTATATGTCAATATACTCACCGGAATCCGCAACCTCTTCAATATCGGCACGCGAATATCTCTTTGTCGTGAGATTGAACTGATTACTCTTGTTGGTAAGCTGCGCGATCCTGTCAAGGAATACCGGCTCAAACGAATTAATGATACCGATCATCTCCAGTGAATCAAGATACTGTCCGTAATCGGCAAACGACGCTTCAAGTGCCGCACGCTGTGCGTTTGCCTTATACATTTCGTTTCGCTTTGCATCATCGGCAGAAAGATTCGTTACTTCAAAATATCCCGCATGATCGATGGCGTGGATATAGTTCTCCACATTTCCTATCTCGGGAATGGCAACACCCGGAACCTGAGCTCTTATGATCTCCCGTTCCGCGGGATTGTCATCCACGAACACAAAGCTCTCCGGAAGCAGGTTCAGCTCGGCTGCCGTGTCCGCGAGATTCTTGCTCTTCGGATCCCAGTTTGCCTTGATCACAACAAAATCATCCTCTTTGAGCGTGGCATCGGGATGGTTCAGACCGGCGATCGCATTCTCATGATCGTTCTTAGAATCGACCGTCAGAATGACGCCTATATCTTTATGACTCTTGATATATTCTTGGAATTCGCTGTAGGCCTGTCCCATGCTCGTCTCGGGACCGATGGCGAGATTCTCCGGGCCGTCATCACCGACGATGCCTCCCCAGAGGGTGTTGTCAAGATCAAGCGTCAGAGCTTTCTTGTTTTTGCCGTAAATTGATTTGATGATACAGGCGACACTGTACGAAAGAGTGGGGATCGCCTCCATGGAAACCGCATATTTGTACATATGCCAGTACAAAGGATCCGCCCAGGCATCTAGCCCGTATGATGCGGACAGATACTGGATATCTTCAATATAAAAATCTTTATGGTCTCTTGCATATTGAGCAAATTTGGCATTAAGGGAATTGATGAATCCGACTCTTCCCGAGATATTGTAACAGTCGGCATTTCCAAGGATCCTGTACGAGGGAAAATCAAAATTATTCTGTATCACCGGACAGTGATATGTATTCTCTATCTTCTCCCACATTGCGCAAAAGCGCTTGTACTCCGAATCGAGAAGTGTATTCACATCTTCCTCGGTCATCCCGATCTTGGGATAATCTTTGATGTTACGGTTTGTCGTATGTATATAAATTATATCCGGAGCGAATTCCCTCAGTTCCGGATTGTCGAACATAACATCTTCCCAGTACTGATTGTATTCGCTTTCGTAAAATGACGGTCTGATCCCGTAGTTTAGGAGGAACAGCTCCATCATCGCAACTATGTCATGCGTTGTCGATCCTCCGAGCACCGCTATCTTCTTGTCGATATATTTCGTGTCGGCAGCCAGAAGTTCCCTTTTAAGTGATTTTTTCTTCTTGATCAGATATCTGGCGTCAAAAGGATATTCGAGTTCTTTCATTAATGTTTCGTTCCTGTCCTGATCACTTTCGCGTGATCATGTATTTGCATATGGGATTACCGAGTTCCGAGAACTTCTCTTCATACTCGGTCATAATGTTTCCCTCACTAAGCACGGGATCGTTATGAAGATCGTACGTTGATGAGATGATCTTCCATCCCGCCGCGGGTGCTTCTTCAAGAGCAAAATCAAACAGTTCCCTGTTATCTGTCTTGAATTCTATGATACCGTCAGCGGAAAGTATATTTGCGAATCTTTCGAGAAACCTTTTTGAAGGAAGTCTTCTCTTTGCGTGTCTGTCCTTGGGCCAAGGATCCGAGAAGTTTAAATATATCCTGTCGATCTCGTTTTCGGAGAAAACGGATTCTATATCCTCCGCATCCATCCTTATGAACTTAAGGTTCGGAAGAGGATCCTCTTCCATCTTCTCGAGAGCTCTTATCAGTACGCTTGAATACTTCTCGATCCCGACATAGTTTATATCGGGATGAAGAGCCGCCAGTGTCGTGATAAACTTCCCTTTTCCCATGCCGACCTCAATGTGGATCGGATCGGTATTTCCAAATATTTCTTTGGCCCACCGCCCTTTGTACGAGGCAGGGTCATTGATCGCAAATCTGCTGTGGGCCACCGCTTCTCTCGAGCCCGGCACATTCTTAAGTCTCATGTCCTCTACTCTCTGTGTCTTCTCTCTGCTCTTGCGGCGCGGAGCTTCTCCTGTTTCTCCCTGATCATGTTAACGCTGTCTTCATCTATGATCTTCATCGTCTTGACAACGAATACGTTTCCGTCATCAGCTTTTTTCATTCTTACTTTTGCTTTGACATAACCGTGTTTCTTGCAGACGCCCACGTAATAGTAGTGACGCCCGTTCACGGAGAACCATTTGATCGCCTTTTTGGTAGCTCTTCCGCATACGCAGCACTTTGTCGAAGAGACCATCTTGTCTTCCATGGCTTTGGTCTTGTCCGAGAACTCTCTTGAAATATATTTCGAATATGTCTTGAACTTTACCTTGACCTCATCGCGTTTATCCTGCGGCAGCATGAACAGATCGTAAGACAGGTACCCTTCCACATCCATATGGTCATTGTGTATCTTCTCAAGGACCTTTGCCGTGTAATAAGCATCATTGTTTGCCCTGTGAAAAGGCTCGTCCTTTTCGATACCAAGCTCGTCAACGGCATATTCCAGTGCTCTTCTGATCTTACCGTCCTCATAAGCAAGGCTGTAAAGCTTCTGAACGTCCAGATACGGGAGCGGCTTGTTTGTCAGCTCATCCATCCCGTAATAACACATATTTCTCTGTAGTTCCGTGATATCCAGCGTTCCCCAGATGCAGAACCTGTAATTCTTTCCGCACCATTTCAGGAAGTTCTCCATTACCTCGGTAAACGGCTTCCCGTTTTCGAGGTCCTCCTTGTCGAGCTGGATTATCTTCGTTGTCATGAAGTGCATGCGGGGATAGATCTTCGGCTTGATCACCTCTTCGAATCTGTCCACTATCTGCATTCTGCGGTTAAGTTTTACCGCACCTATCTCAACTATCTCAAAAGGGAGTCCGCCCTCGTGTCCGATCCTTCCCTCTGCCTGGTTCCATTCAAGGTCAAATACTATGTAATGCATCCTGATCTCCGTGTTGCATAATCTATATAATTATACTAAAAGAGAGTGATTTTTACTAGGCAGTATATCAAAAAACCGATTCCTCCAGATATCTTCTCGCAACCGTTATCGCATCTCTATACTGGGCTTCATTCTTTGCCTTGATTATGGACTTGAGTATCCGTGACCGTTCCTTTTCGTCGCCGATACGCCCTGCCGTATATGACCAGACCTCTTTGAGCTTGGCAAGCGCATTTTCGGGGCTGTAATCCGCTTTATATGTTTCATACAGCTCGCGCAGAAAATCATACAGTTCATCCGTTGT
>JAEEJD010000194.1 GCA_016281675.1 Lachnospiraceae bacterium | reverse complement strand
TATAGTCTTATTTATCTTGTCGATCCCGGACTTTCCGTTTTCGGCAAGGAAGCTGACTGTAGTAAAGAATATCAGAGTCTTTCCGCCTTCGGACATTTTAACGGGAACATCTTTATATACCAGTTCGGGAGACACGCGTATCCTGCCGTCAAGTGCCGCGATAACGTTTGTGTCATCCGAACCGACAAACTCGGCGAGTCTTTCGATATAGACTGTCTTGAGCTGCTGCGTCGGAAGAATGACCGTATCGGCATTTATCACTCCCGGCATGCATACGTAATGATCCGTGTTCCTGTATTCGGGACCGTTCTCCTTCGTAAAATCATCCGTTATGAAGAACGGGATATATACGAGTTCGTCGGTGTATTGTCTGATCACTTTGGAATAGAACTGAGGCTTAACGGAATATACCGTATTCCATTCGTCAAACGGGTTCTGGATTATGATCTTTGCGGGATGCATACGTTCAAGATCCGTCTGTGTGTAATCCTCCACGGGGATATCGGCAGGATAATCTTCCGGGGCAAATACCTCTTTTTCAAGCACACCGTCCCACGCTTTGTAATAGTACGGGATCGGAACAACATGAACACGGTATCTGCTGTCGGCCGCATAATGCCTGTAAAGTTTTTCCATATACTTCCAGTGCTTTGCGGCAAACGGCAGGAAAACTATATCCTCCGGGCCTTCGCCGTCATTACCGGTGCGATCCGGGCGAACTATATCTTCCGGCCCCGCCTTGTATGCCGGAAATTCAAAATCAAGCACCGCGAGGAGCTGTTCATGCTGGCCGTAGAAGAACGGATAATCATGACCGTCCCACTTCTTGTGGATCTGCATGTAGTTTCCGAACTTTCTTCTCATCACGGCATCATAACAAAGCGGCACCTGCATTGTCGTATTCATGTAGGGAAGCCTTACCGTTTCATTATAATACTCTTTCGGGATATACAGTTCGTTTCCGTACATTCCGAAAGGCATCATCTGAACCAGTGCATCCGATTCTTCATCGGGAATCGATGCAAACAGTTCTTCGACGATCCCGTACATGAACACACGAAGATCTTCTCCCGCAAGACTTCTGTCTATACGTCTTCCCGTGTATGACTCACACTGGGAAAGCATTTCCTCAACTTCATTTCCTTCCGCATTGCCGTCCGCAATATTGTCCGCTACGGTAAGCACGAATTCGGCGACCTTAGACTTGTACCGCTCGCGATTGCGATCGGTGCACGCATTATCCAGAACGAAAAGATCGATCCCTGCAATATACGGAAATCCGTGAAAACGTCTCAGATGATCTTCTTCGAAACAGATCCTTGGCTTGCCGACTATCCTGGCAACAAAGAAATGATGACCGGGGTGATTTTTGAAATGCATCACCTTGAAACCTTCTGGAAGTTCTTCCTCGGCATAGCGAAGAAACCTCTCGTAATCTTTCCGGCGCATTGATATGTCAAGATCGTCATCCCAGGGAATGTACCCGTTATGGCGGATCGCCGCCAGAAGCGTTCCCCAATCCGCAAAATAAGGGATATTATGCTTCCTGCAGATGGCATCCGTTTCGGCAAGGACATCCAACTGCACTCCCCATGCCTTTTTCAGCATGGAGGGAACATAAAATCCCTCTATAACTTCATCTTCATAAAATTCATCATTCATCAGACAAACGTCTCTATATACAGATCGGGTTCCTTGGACAGATCGATGAATCTGTCTGAGCATTGAAGCATCGGTCTTGAATACTGGTTCCTGTTCATGAATATGACATCGCCTTCCATTCCGTTGTTGAGGCGGACCCTGTTGTTCATGTATGTTGTCGCAACATGTTCCAAAAACGTCAGTATATAATGGCTGTCATATTTCTGCAGACCTTCGGATTCGAAAATGCTTATGACTTTGAACGGACATAACGGTCCGCGGTAGATTCTTGCAGCCGTCATCGCATCGTAAACATCCGCTATCGCAACTATCTTGGCGTACGGGTTTATCTTTTCTCCGGTCAGTCCGAGCGGATATCCTGATCCGTCGCACCGCTCGTGATGCATAAGGGCGATCTGTTTTACGTTATCGTCGATATTCTTTTCCTTGAGGATATTGTAACCCTGAAGGGAATGCGTCTTGATTATGTTATATTCGGCAGGTGAGAGTTTCTCCGGCTTTCTGATTATGTTATCGGGAATCTTAAGTTTTCCTATGTCGTGAAGAAGCCCGCCAAGCGTCAGTATATCAAGATCCGTCTCGTTCATGCCGAGCCACTTTCCGAAAACGTGACAGATGAGCGCCACGTTCATCGAATGCATATACGTAAAATCATCATACTGGCGCATGTTATGTAGCATGTCGAACACGCTTATACCGGTCATGTCTTCTTCGATAAGGCCGGTTATGCTTTCTATCATTGACTTGCTGTCAATCTGCGCACCCGATTCCGCGATGTTCTTAAGGTTTTCCTTGAACACTTCGGTGTTTTCAAGAAACGATGATTCAAATCTCTTGAACTGTTTACTGTTTTTGATCTTTTGGGAATAAGATGAATTCTCGCTTATCTCGCCTTCGGCGACGGATTCAAACGATGTATTGTCGGGAACACTGTCATCAATGATACGAACAGCCAGAACGGAATAGAACTCCAGACGGGTGATCATTTTATCATCAAGAATAGAGCCTTTCGGCACTATCATCTGATTATTATATGAAAAAACATCTTCGGCCGTTTTCATTCCTGGCCGAAGATCGGTTATTCGTACCCTTTTCACACTATCCGACCTTTAACCTGAACTTTTGAATGTCTCTCTCGGTTTCAACCTTCTCCATGACCGCCCCCAGAGCCGTCAGTTTCTCGGGAAAATCTTCATAACCTCTCTCTATATATCTTATATCATCTATCACCGAAACACCATCCGCAATGAGCGCTGCCAGAACAAGTGCCGCTCCCGCACGAAGATCCGGTGCCGATATCCCTGCCCCTGTAAATGAATCAACCCCTTCGATTATGGCCGTGTTTCCTTCGACCTTTATGTTCGCTCCCATTCTCTGGAGTTCACCTACATACTTGAACCTGTTCTCGAATATGCTCTCGGTCACGATACTCGTACCTTCCGAAAGCGCCAGGGTCGTCGCGATCTGCGGCTGCATATCCGTCGGAAATCCGGGATACGGAAGAGTCTTGACCTGGGTGTTTGACAGCCTCCTTGAAGCAACCACGCGAAGACAGTCATCGAATTCCTCAATCTGACATCCGATCTCGATAAGCTTTGCACTGATCGACTCCAAGTGCTTGGGGATGACATTCTTGATCATGATATCCCCTTTTGTGATCGCTGCCGCAAACATGAACGTTCCGGCTTCGATCTGGTCGGGGATGATGGAATATGTCGTCCCGTGAAGCTTCTCCACTCCCTTTATCCTTATGACATCGGTACCTGCACCTTTGATGTTGGCTCCCATACTGTTGAGGAAGTTCGCTACATCAACGACATGCGGTTCCTTTGCCGCGTTTTCAATTATCGTCTTACCGGATGCAAGCGTTGCCGCAAGCATAACGTTTATCGTTGCACCGACGGTAACAACGTCCATATAAATGTGGCTGCCGGCAAGGTTCTCCGCCGAAGCGGTTATCATACCTCTTGAAACTTCGACCTTTGCACCGAGAGCCCTGAAACCTTTCAGGTGCTGATCGATCGGTCTGCTTCCTATGTTGCATCCTCCGGGAAGCGCAACCTCGGCTTTGTTGAATCTTCCGAGAAGAGCTCCCAGCATATAATAAGATGCTCTTATCTTCTTTATGTAGCCGTCATCTATCGTAAAACCGCTGATCGACGCTGCATTTACCCTGACGGTATGCCTGTCGATCCGCTCAACCACTGTACCGACACTTTCCATGGCCTGTATGAGAACGGCCGTGTCGCGAACATCCGGCAGATTTTCAATTATCACGGGCTCACTCGTCATGACCGAAGCCGCAAGGATGCCCAGTGCCGCGTTTTTGGCACCGCCTATCTCGACTTCACCTACCAACGGGTTTCCGCCCTTTATAACGTACTGCTCCAACTTTCACACCTCAGTATTACTTAACATTACAATTATAATACCCGTAAAAACCCCTTGCAACAATTTGGGGTTTTTTTGGTGAATGTAACAAATTACACAAAGATCACTGCAAATATTTGAGCGGATTTACTTGAGCGCCCCCTACCAGGATCTCAAAATGAAGGTGGGGACCCGTGGAAACACCGGTATTTCCCGACAGGGCTATCTTCTGCCCCTGCGACACCGTCTGTCCGGCTTTGACCAGAACCTTGCTCAAGTGGCCGTACCTTGTGCTCCTTCCGTCGGGATGCTGTATATATACACAGTATCCGTATCCGCTTCCCCAACCGGCTCTCGTGACCGTTCCGCCGCACGATGCCATGACCGCGGTTCCGATCGGAACCGCAAAATCTACACCTTTATGATATGTACTGGCTCCTCTTTTCGGGGCTTTTCTTCTTCCGAATCCGGAAGATATCCTTCCCCATACGGGATATACGTATGTCGGCGGGATCTTGGTACCTCTCTCTACGATCTTGGAGACCGCTTTAACGGTTATGTTTTCGTAGAGTATATCGGTATTCAGCAATTCCGCGTTTCTGTATGTGACATCGGCAACAACCTTACGGTATCCTGTCACAGGCTGCTGCAGCACTTCCGTATGGTTTGTGTACCATTCGTCATTATCTATGTAGATCACTTCCGCATCGTAATTTTCTTCGTAATATCTTCTCTCCGTTCTTACAACGGACAGTTCGGGTTCGGGTGATGATATCGTTATCTCGTCTCCTACGCGCAGCATTGCTTTTTCATTCGGTATGCTTGCCGTGTTCAGTTTGATGATATCATCTATCGTCATGTCGTTCTTCTGCGCTATACCGCCCAGCGTGTCTCCGGCCACGACCTCGTATTTCTTGCTCTTCTGACTCGTTTTCGTAACCGCTTCTATCGCGTCTTCGAGCGTTGATATCTTATCGCCGTCAACATATGCCTGAACAACCTCAACGTTCTCGTCAAAATCAATGCTTCTGACACCGAACTCAAAAGAGTTCTCGTTTTTCGGCGAGAATGCGGAATCATATATCTCTTCCATCCGAAGGAGCGCACCGCCCTTAGGGAAAACTATCGGTTTATCGATCGTCTGTACCTTTTGATCCGATACCTTTTCTATCTTTGTCGTCAATACATTCAGTTCGCGCGTGTTATCCGTAACAAGCCATACTTTCCATTCCGAATCCGGATCATATTCCGCCTTTGATGCGTTAAGAAGCGCGATAACATCATCAATGCTCTTAAGATTGACGGTGAATTCGTTTATCTTTACCTCATACGCAGGCTGCTTTGTCTTCATAACGTTTTCATGAAGCACATTGTATATGTTCTCGACGATCGTCTCCCTGTCATCGATCTGCCCGACGACATCGGTTGATCCCGACAGAACGACATCCGCATCCACTAGTACCAGATTACCGCTTCCGGAAGCTATCTTTCTTCTTGCCTCAAGGATCATCCCGTTCACCTCGGTCGCATCTTTTACCGTTCCGACCTGAGTTCCGTTCACGAATACGCTGACGATATTGCTGCTGTTGTCCTCGATCTTCTGAAGTCCCGGCGCACACACAAAAATTAGCAATGCTGTTCCCAGCATTGCTAAATAGTGCGAGTATTTAATAAAGTTAACGTATTTTGTAAAGAAACCCATTATATATCAAAAAAGGTCAGAACAGATTCATTGACATCAGGAATGAAGCGATACCGACGGCAGCCGCAACGAAACTGAATATGAGTGACAGAAGAACCATTATCCTCATGCCCGAAACCGACTTCTCGATCCCGCTGTTGGCTTCGCTTGTCTGCTCTGTCAGGGCCGACTGAACGTTTCTGTAACACTTGACACATTCTTTGTGAACGTGTTCCTCTAGTTCCTTGTAATATCTTCCGGCATCCTCGGATGAAAGAGGAACTACCTTCTCTTCCTGCGATTCTTCATCTTCATTGTTTCTGGCAAATCCGTTAAGCACATCCTGTCTGATCATATTCAGGATGGCTCTGTTATCGCCTATGGCGCCTACGATCTCATTCTTCTCATCGGTGAAATCCACGGTAAGATCCTGCATGGGCTGAGGAGCTCTCGAAAGGCTCTTTATCTCCTCGCTTGAAGCGACCAGCTGGCCTATGGAACTTCTGATCTCGTTTAACGCCTCGGAATTGGAGCGAAGTGAATCAACATTCCTCGTAAGAACTTCACTGTTCTCATTAAGCGCCTCTGCGTTCTGTCCGACGATGCGCTCGATCCTCGAAAGAGTCTCCGCATTCTGCTCGTCAACAACAGCGATCGGAGCGGCAGGTGCCACGGGCTCCGCCTGCGCGGGAGCGGGTGTTCTCTGTCCCATCTTCGCCGTTACCTCGTTCATTTCATGCGAAAGAGCATCTATTATCGCTCTCTCGGATTCCATTCTGTCAGCCTTTGCCTCGTCAAAAAAGTCGGCAATGACATCCAGCTGTTCTCTGTTTGATCTGCTGACAGCTTCGGTTACGGCTTCATTTAACGCTTCCTGTGATATTCCTTCCGAAGCGCCTCTTCTCGAAACTCTTTCATATCTGTCGCCTTCATAACGGTCATCCGAAGGAGCACGGTCATATCCGCTTCCCCTTGTCCCCGACCGGTCATATCTTCCGCTTAATCTCTCTCTGAATCCGTCCATTTTTACCTCCCGATGTAAATACCAAATATCGGCATTATTCTAACATTTATCATAATAAAACACAATATATGCTTGTTTAATTTGCCAAAAGTGTATTGTGCATAATTCACAATAAATACGGTGTATATTTTACCTGCTTTGGAAACATTTACTATATATTCATAGTTTGTTCATAATTTATTCACACGTCGATGGTATATTAACAATATCTCCATTGGAGTGCATTCTCCAAACAACCAGATATATTTTTTCATAATATTGGCCAGGTGACTCTCATCCACCTGGCCACTCCTCATTTTATCAATCAATCTTCCAGATCGCTTCTTCTTTCTTCGCCCTCTGTATCTTGTCATTGATGATCAGCATCCTGTCATCAAGCTGTTCCACCATCACGGCACATTCGAACAGTTCCTTTTTGATCTCCTCCGGAGCGTCGCTTTCGAATTTGTAATTCATCTTGTGCTCGAGACTTGCCCAGAAATCCATGGCGATCGTTCGGATCTGGATCTCAACTTTCGTTTCTACAACGGAGTCGGACAGATATATCGGAACGCTCACCAGCATATGATAACTCTTGTATCCGCTCTGTTTAGGCGTCTCGATATAGTCCTTTGTCGACAGCACCTTAATATCGCTCTGCTTCCTGAGCATATCGGCTATCTGATAAATATCCGAAGTAAATGAACAGATAATACGGATACCCGCAATATCGTTCACATATTTGACCATATTCTCAAGTGTGACTTCATATCCTTTTCTCTTAAGTTTTCTGACTATGGACTCCGGAGATTTGATACGTGACTTGATATGTTCTATTGGATTGTACTGATGGATGTGCTGGAACTCATCATTTAATATCTCCAGCTTGGTTCCTATCTCTTTAAGAGCGGAATTGTGAAGGAGTATGATCTCCTCCCATGTTATATCCTGCTCTTTATTGTCAAAGTTTATTTCCAAATAGTTGTACCCCCGACTATAACTGTAAATATTATATCATAAAAATGGTTTTTATAATATAATGTGGACATGAGATTTTGGGCCAGAACATTCAAAGACAACCGCATGACCAAAGATATCGTTATCGAGAATAATGATAACGACACACGTACTCACAAAGTGTTTGCGGCCATAGACAGGATCAGTTACGATCTCGACATATCACGTCCCATCTGGCTTGACTCCAACATAGCCGATTTCAAAAAATACTCCAAGGTGCGATTTTACGGCGACAGTTTTATCGAAGCTGTCCCCTTTGACTATCTTGAGTTTTCGGTTTTGAACGAAGACTGAAAAGGGTTATTTTTTTCGTCTGACGATCCGATATAGATTATGTATATTATTAACATAATGACTGCATGGATCGGCATAATCAACGGAACGGATTCTATTTGTGATCTGTTCTTTTTTATTACGAAAAATGCAGTCGCGCTATCATTTATGAAGGAGGGATTATTTGATTATCAAAGACAGCAGTATAGGAATGGAATCCGCCAGAACTTATACTTCTGTTAGTGTCAAAAGCGTAAAGGCATCCGGGAATCTGCTCGCATTCCCCGGGATACTGTCCGACGCTTATGACACGGGCAAGAAACAAGATGTTTCAAAAACGGAGGATCAGGAAGATCCTTCGTCAAAGACCGATGCTCAAAATGCCAAAGACGATTTTGACAGCATCTTTTCCAAAATGCGGGCATTTGCGACAAGCGGCGCTTATGAATCCAAACTTCAGAAAGACGCCATGGACAGGATAAGAGTCGAGTGTATACAGTTTCTTCTGTATATGTTGTTCGGTGCAAAAGGCCATCCCGAAGACGATCTTGATATTACCGGATCGCACGGCAATATTCCCGTAGTATCCGAAGTTACCGAAACCGCTTTGTACTATCATTCGGAAACCGAGGAAACATGCTTTGGCACAAACGGAAAAGTGGTCACCGCCGACGGCCGTGAGATTGATTTTAATCTGGAACTGTCGATGAGTCGCAGCTTTACCGAATACTATGAGCAGAACGTTACTTCCCTTAAAGTGTTCACCGATCCGCTTGTGATCAACATAGACAGTCCGATAGCGGATGTGTCCGACGTAAAGATAAAGTTCGATCTCGACTGCGACGGCAACGAAGATGAGATTAGCGCACTCGGCGCGGGAAGCGGCTACCTTGCCTTTGACAGAAACGGAGACGGTATTATCAACGACGGAAGTGAACTGTTCGGAACATCTTCGGGAAACGGTTTCGCGGATCTGTCCGAACTTGATTCAGACGGGAACGGATGGATCGATGAGGCTGACGAAATATTCGATAAGTTAGTCATAGCTTACATCAAAGAAGACGGGACTCAGGAACTTGTCCGACTCAAGGACAAAGATGTCGGTGCGATTTATACGGGCAGCGCAACAACACAGTTTTCGCTAAACGATCCGGCTACGAATGAGGAGAAGGCGAGGATAAGACAAACGGGGATATTTCTTTATGAAAGCGGTATGATGGGTACCGTACAGCATCTGGATCTGGCACAATGATCCGGTGTTATGATAAAAAGACGGCGGGATCACCGCCGTCTTTTACTTTGCTTATTTTTCTTTCAGATCACGATGCATAGAAATTGATAAGACATCCTTTGAGGATTATCGTGCGCTCATCATCTGTAAGAGGTCCCATATGAAGAGTGAACTTGCGAAGACCTCCGTCTTTAACAACGTATGCATCAATATCCGTCTTTCTGTCTTCTATCGCTTTTCTGATACCGGGCACAAACAGATAATCCAGATTTTCAAACGGAAGATCTCCCGTATCGATCAGGAAAGGAAACATACCCCAGTTGATCAGATTGCTTCTGTATCTCTTGGTCGCATATTCGTTCGCAATATTAGCCCATCCGCCGAGAACCTTCTGGCAGCTGGCGGCCTGCTCTCTTGCGGAACCGTCACCGGGTTTAACCGCAAATATTGTCGACCCGATACCCGTATTATTCGTATCAACATCGGAGAATTCTTTTGTAATCGCGTCCATCACGGGTTTAATCTCCGAAAGCTCTGTCTCCGGGGATCCTCCTTTGACCCTGCATTCCTCCGCTGCTCTTACTTCCTTTGCGCGTCCCACATACATCGGATCCTTACGGGAAAGAGCAAATTCGGCAAGTCCGAGAGGATTGGATCTGTATGATGATGTTTCGCCCGAAGGGATCAGTTCATCCGTCGTCGTGACCGGATCGTGTATCTCCGATACTACCTTAAGGAGAAGATTGTCGGTAAGTGCCTCCATTGCCGGCCAGTCTTTGATGTTCGGACCGAAATGTATCTCCTGTTTCGGATCGGCTGCACCCTTGGAGTCAAATACCCTGTTTGCATATATTGTAGAATCGAAAGAGTATTTATATTTCTTGAGTGTGTCGTTTTCAATCTGTCGTACCGCACTTGTCAGGAAGCCTTTATTTGCAGCCGTAGCCGCGATCGATCTTGCATCCATGAGCGCAACCGATGATATCTGTCCGCTCTGCAGTTTACTTCCTTCACGGTTGGGGAAGTTCCTTGTTGAATGACGTATCGAAAAAGCGTTGTTTGCCGGAGTATCACCTGCTCCGAAACAAGGTCCGCAAAACGCGGTCTTTAATACCGCACCGGTTTCAAGTATCTTTGCCGCACATCCGTTCCTGATCAGTTCCATATATATCGGCATCGATGCGGGGTATACGCTGAGCGTGAACTCGTCGGGTCCTATACTCTTCCCCGAAAGGATATCGGCAACGGCACAGATGTTTTCAAATCCACCTCCTGCGCAACCTGCAACTATACCCTGCTCAACATAGAATCTTCCGTCTTTTATCTTGTCCGTGAGTTTATAGTCGACCGCACCGTCAAGCGATACTTCCGCTTTCTTTTCAACATCTCTGAGTATGTCTTCAAGATTGTCGTTGACGTCATCTATCGTGTAAGTATTGCTCGGATGGAACGGCATGGCGATCATCGGTTTGATCTTCGACAGATCAACTTCGATCATTCCGTCGTAATATGCAACATCACCGGGATTCAGTTCCGCATAATCCTCACTTCTTCCGTGAACATCATAGAATTCTTTTATCGTATCATCCGTTTTCCAGATTGATGACAGGCACGTCGTCTCGGTCGTCATCACATCAACACCGATACGAAAATCCGCACTCAGGTTTGATACTCCCGGGCCGACAAATTCCATTACTTTGTTCTTAACATATCCTTTGTCAAACACCGCACCGATTATCGCAAGAGCCACATCCTGAGGTCCGACACCGGGTAACGGCTCGCCCGTCATATATACGGCTACGACATCGGGACGGTTTATATCATATGTACGTCCGAGAAGCTGCTTGACAAGTTCGGGTCCGCCCTCTCCCATGGCCATTGTACCGAGCGCTCCGTACCTTGTGTGAGAATCCGATCCGAGGATCATCCTGCCTCCGCCGGCAAGCATCTCACGTGCGAACTGGTGAATGACCGCCTGATGCGGAGGAACATATACTCCGCCGTATTTCCTTGCACATGTCAGTCCGAACATGTGATCATCTTCATTGATAGTTCCGCCTACCGCACACAGACTGTTATGGCAGTTCGTCAGAACATAAGGTATCGGAAACTTCTCCAGTCCCGATGCTCTTGCGGTCTGGATTATCCCGACATATGTGATGTCATGAGAAGTAAGCTTATCGAATTTAATCTTAAGCTTTTCCATGTCACCCGATGTATTGTGTTTTGACAAAATGCCGTAAGCGATAGTGTTTTTCGATGCCTCTTCTTTTGCGACCGAAACACCCTGCACCGACTCGCTTCCCTGCGGTACGATCTTTTCGCCGTTAACAAGATAAACACCTTCATCATGTAATCTGATCATTGAATGAACCTCCGGTTATGTTCTAAAAAAAGGGGACTATTTCTAGTCCCCTTTAGATCATTTATCAATGTGCTCTATTCTATCAGAAGTCGAAGTACATATCAAAGGAATCGTTAACCTCACCGTTGATAACGCTGTAAACCTTCTGTTCAGCAACATTTACGTAAATATCAATGCTCTTGATCTCTGAAACCTTGATGCCAAGATCGTATTTAGCACGATCCTTAGCTGTCTTAAGATACTGCTTGAAGAGTGCATCTGCGGTTACATTCTTTACGTCGCTGAGAGAGAATAC
This sequence comes from Lachnospiraceae bacterium, assembly GCA_016281675.1. Next base: position 93 of record JAEEJD010000194.1, on the reverse strand, counting down.
TGCATTTGTCTTGATAACAGTTTTCTTAGCTGTCTTCTTAGCCGTCTTCTTTGCAGGTGCCTTCTTAGCGGGAGCTGCCTTCTTTGCAGGTGC
>JAEEJD010000002.1 GCA_016281675.1 Lachnospiraceae bacterium | reverse complement strand
TCCACCATATGGAACGGTGCCGTCACCGACTCATCGAATAAAGACCACAAGCGTGTCGTAAAGGCACTTAAGGCTATTTCGGAAGGAGACCTTTCAACCATCGAAGAATACATGGATGTAGACAACCTTCTCAAGTACATGGCAGTACATGAATTCGCCGTAAACGGAGATTCACTGAGCGGAAACATGGCTCACAACTACTATCTCTACGAGAGCGAAGGTCAGCTCAACATCATTCCGTGGGACTACAATCTCTCCTGGGGCGGAATGGCAGGTGGGCGAGCGTCCTTTAAAACAGCAGATGCTACCTCCATGATCAACGACCCGATCGATGATTCATGGGAATCCACAAACTTCTTCGATATACTTCTTGAGAACGAGGAATATAACGCAAAGTATCACGAGTACCTTCAAATGCTCGTTGATTACGTCGAAAACGGCGAATACGAGAAAGTAACGAATCGTATCCACTCGCAGATCGATGAGCTCGTCAAAACGGATCCTACGGCATTCTATACGTATGACGAATATGAAGCCGCAACGACAATGCTCGATGAAGTGATACACCTTCGCGCCGAGAGCATAAAAGGCCAACTTGACGGTACCATACCGGATACGTCCGAAGGACAGAAGGCCGACTCTTCCACTCTCGTTGACGGAACCGGAATAGATACTTCAGTGATGGGAAGGATGAACGGAGGCGGCGGTCCCGAAGATAATAAAGGCAGACCCGGAATGGGCGAAAACAAAGAATAGAAACAGTAAAGATTCACCTCCGCTGCGGTTGAAAAAATGGTATAATAATATCAGAAAACAACCGAACGGAGGTGATCGCATGAACAAAAAAGTGATCGGTATTATCGTCGCAGCATTGGTCATAAGCGCCATAATCGGCTCAACGATTCTGTTCAAATATCTGTCCAGGATTCCCGACAATCTTCCGGGTACTCTCGGCAACACTTCCGGTAATCTCAACAATAAAGGACTTGTCTGTGAGAACGACGGCTATATTTATTTCGCAAATCTGTCCGACAATCACTATCTGTACAGAATGAACCCCGACGGGTCGGATCCCGTCAGACTCATTGAAGTCCCGGTATCGTACATCAACGCCGCGGGCGATTATCTCTATTTCTATTTCGACGATCCCGGCGGAACAAAGTTCATGGGAATATCCGGCAGAATGAACGGAATATACAGGCTCAAGAAGGGCGAGGAAGATTTCGTCTGCCTCGAAAAATGTATTTCGGGAGTTCTCAACCTTATCGACAGCACGCTCTACTTCGAGCACTACGACAAGACCGCAGGGATGGAGCTTTACAGTTCTTCGCTCGACGGCAGGGAAAAGGGACTGTGCGTTTCCGAGATAATCAATCCCGCATGCGTCGTCAACGGCGACATCTATTACAGTGAACAGGATTCGCAGAAGCTCAAGATATACAGACCCGGAACGTCCGAAGGACGTATCTTCATGGACTACGCGGTCTACAATCCGGTTGTCGAGGGAAGCGATCTCTACTTCATGAACATGAACGACGATTACTGCTTGTACAGGTATTCTCTTTCACAGGGAACTCTGACAAAGATAACGGATGAGCGTGTTGATGCGTTTAATGTTTACGGAGGAATGATCTTCTACCAGAGAAACCGCAATCCTGCACTGATAAGAGTCAGTGCGGAGGGACGCGATCCGATCGTGATAGCGGAAGGTAACTACGAGAACATCAACTGCACTAACACATATACCTTCTTCTCTCCGTTCAAGGAAGATGCGACATTTATAACATATACGTTCGGCGGCAACGGTGAATCGTCAAGATTCGCACCGTTTGACACCAAAGAATGATCATTTTTCATTAAGTTCGAAGAACAACTGTCCTATCGTTTTACCGAGCACCGGATGCACTGCATGCGGTGCTATTTCTTTGAGCGGACGCAGGACAAAATCACGATTCGCCATATCGTAATGAGGGATAACGAGATCCTCCTCTTCATAAACAAGATCGTCATACAGAAGGATATCCAGATCGAGCGTCCTCGGACCCCAGTGTTCCTTGCGCTCTCTTCCCTCCGAGTTCTCTATATCATGAAGCACATCGAGAAGTTCCCCCGGTGTCAGCATTGTCTCAAGCTTCACAGCCCCGTTGAGAAAATCATCCTGTTCAACTTCACCGTAAGGCTCAGTCTCTATAAGCTCCGACACACGGATCACGCGTATATCTTCGTTTGCTTTGAGCTTATCGATACCGGCCCTGATATGTCCTTCACGGTCTCCCATGTTGGAGCCGACCGAAAGATATACGGTATGCCATCCGCGCCTTATCGTGATGCTGACGCACTCAAGCGGAAGTCCGATAGGAGCCCACGGCTTCTTGACCGTGACCTCGACCTCGTGCACTATTTTAAGTTCCCTCAAAAGCTTTGCCGCAAGGCGCTCCGCAACCGTCTCGATCAGATTGCATCTGTTCGTCTTCATCCACTCTGTGATGTTCAGGCAGACGTCCGCGTAGTTCACCGACTTTGCAAGGTCATCGGTCTTGCCCGCCGCCGATGCGTCAAAAAACATCTTCACGGATACGAGGAATTTCTGTCCGAGATTGACCTCTTCCTCGAACACTCCGTGATTCGCAAACACCTCAAGATTGTCTATACTGATATGATCCATTTTCATTCCTCATCGATATTACAGATTGCTTCAAGCATCTTAAGCGCACGCACGTTTTCCGCAACGTCATGAACCCGTACTATACCGACTCCCGCAAGAGAAGCAAGCGTCGTCGTAACAAGAGTTCCGGGGAGGCGCTCGCCTGTTGGAACATTAAGAACGTTTCCGATAACTGATTTTCTCGAGCATCCGAGAAGTACGGGGTACTTTGTCTGCGTTATAAGCGGAAGCTCATTAAGTATCCTCAGGTTCTCCTCCTGCGTCTTACCGAACCCGATACCGGGATCGAGTATTATCCTGTCACTGTCTATTCCTGCAGCCACAGCCGCTTCGGCCATATTGACGAGAGCTTCTTCAAATCGGTTAACATAACTTTTTTCGTATGTCATTACGAATACAGCATTCGTCTTCTTTACCGTCTCAAACATTTCCGGGAGGGCATCAACACCTTCAACGGTATTTATAATATCCGCTCCGGCAGCCATTGCGGCTTCAGCCACGGCGGGCTTGGTCGTGTCGATCGATATCGGTATATCCGAAACGCTTCTAAGCTTTTTGATCACCGGAACTACTCTTTCGATCTCGACATCTTCAGGTACCTTCTCAAATCCCGGACGCGTAGATTCGCCGCCGATATCGATGATCGCGGCACCTTCCTCTATCATTTTCAGCGCATGTTCAACGGCTTTATC
>JAEEJD010000193.1 GCA_016281675.1 Lachnospiraceae bacterium | reverse complement strand
GCCGTTTTTGTGGGGATCGGCTGTTTCTTCGGCAAAGACTGTATTTTCCGCTTGCGGCTGAAGGGCCTGAGCTACGATATGCTTCGCAGGATCCTCGGCAACGGTGTTCCCACGATCATCAACCAGCTCAGTCTTGTGCTTCTGGTACTGCTCCTTAACAACCTGCTCAGATCTACAGGCGGGCATGTCGCCGTTGCGGCATATTCTGTTATATCCACGATCAGCAATCTCTGCTACGCGTTCTGTAACGGTATTTCCTCCGTAGCGCTCATGATGGCCTCAATATTTTCTACCGACGACGACCGTACATCCATCTACGCGCTTGTCCGGATCATGCGGCAAAGTGCGATCTACGTACTGGCTGCGGTAACCGTTATCGTTATGCTTTGCGCCGGACCTATAGTGTCACTGTTTCTTGCCAACGAGAAGGATGCGATAGTGCTTTCAACGGAAGGACTCAGGCTGTTCGCGCTTTGCCTTGTTCCGTGCGCGCTCAATACGACATTTAAGTTCTATTATCAGGGTATCGGCAGGGTACGGCTGATGGAAGTGATCTGTATTTTGCAGAACTTTGCTCTGCCGGCTCTTGCCGCGGTTGTACTTGGAACGCTTTGTGGGACCACGGGTTTATGGTTGTGCTTTTTGTGCGGAGAAGGCGCTGCTCTTCTGTTCATATGCATTCACGTGTGGATCCAAAACAAACGCGTCAGTCTTGCCGTGGAAGATTTTGCGCTTCTGCCGGATTCATTCGGAGTTGCGGAGAAGGACTGCTTCGAGTGCAGGGTCAACAGCATTGAGGATGCCGTAGACGCTTCGAAACGGGCGATCGACTTCTGCCTGGCTCACGGAGAAGACAAGAAGACAAGTGTCATGATCGGTCTGTGCATCGAAGAAATGACCTGTAATATTGTCAATCACGGTTTCGTAAAGGAAAAAGCCCCGTATGCCATCGAAGTCCGTCTCGTATTCCGCGACGACAAGAAGATAATCAGCATACGCGACAACTGCGCCGGATTCGACCCGGTACATTATCATGAGCTTCATCGCGATGACGATCCGATCGCTCACCTCGGTATACGTACTGTCGTGTCCTCTTCAAAAGAGGCTGTCTACCTTAATACATTCGGGCTCAACAATCTGATGCTGCAGCTGTGATCGTGCGGCATGATCTGTTGTATCCGCCGGTATATTTTTATACACTTTTTTATACACTTTGGAATTGTATTAGTATATAATTATTATTATTTCGCAGACAGGAGGTCTATTGCAAATGAAAGGAACAATTAAAGGGCGGCTGACATTAGCCGTAATTCTTATCGTTGTAGCCGCAATGCTCGTCTCTACAGGCATAATCGTCGGTACATCCGGCAAAAAGCTTACAAACGAGCTTACATCCGAGCTTCAGCTCAATGCGGACAAATATGCCAATTCGATCAACAGCTGGATCGAGATGGAAAAAGGATTAAGCGCTGCGGGAGCGGCCGCCTTTTCCGCTATCCCCGATCCCGATTATGACAGGGATCATATTCAGAAGATGGTCACCGCTGAAGCTGAAGGTCATCCCGAATTCCTGAACCTTTACTACGGTATGGAAGACAAACTGCATCTTCAGATGGATCCCAACGCCACAGTTCCGGAAGGATACGATCCGACTGCAAGAGGCTGGTACAAAGCAGCCAAAGCGGCAGGTACCACGATAGTTACCGACCCGTATATGGACGTTCTTATCGGAGGCATGTGCATCACCATAGCGACACCCGTATACAGGAACGGCCAGCTTGCAGGTGTACTCGGCGCCGATTTCACCCTTGATTACATAAACGATGTTGTAAACAGCATACCTTATGAATCCGGAGAATACGGATTCCTCGTTGATGCCAGCGGCAATTATATACTTCATGAAAACCAGGCATATCTTCCCGGAGAAGATGTGGCTACATCAGCGCAATCCGTTATGTCCGATATTTCATCGATCATCTCCAATCCCGGAAGTTCCGTCATACTCGCAAAGGACTACGATTCGGAGAAGAACTATTTCGCGACTTCCAAGATAGAAGGCTGCGATTGGTCTCTGGGCCTTGCTCTTCCGGCCGGCAATGTTAACAGTACGATGAACAGGCTGATCGTAACCGGAATAATCATCGCGATAATTGCCATCGCCGCAGTCATCATCATCATGACAAAGCTGATCGGCGTACAGCTTGCTCCGATGGAAGACATGAAAACCTTCGTTAAGGAGAAGATCATCGGAAGCGACAGCTTGGAAAAGACAAACTCCGAGGTGGAGGAGATAAGATATCTTCTTACTGAACTTGAGAACCGTGTAATAGATACCATCCATAAGACCAAAGACGAATCACAGCTCATCAAGGATAAGATGACATCGGCAAGCGACAAGATCAGCGGTATCAACAGCAGCATATCCGAGATCAGTCAGGCGATGCATCGTACCGAAAACGGTATCGAGACTCAGACCGAAAGCATCCGTAACATCGAAGAGATATGCAATAACGTGATGTCCACGACAGAGACTTTCACAACCGATACAAGACAGATGAGCGAGAGGACCGACGAGATAATCGGCAGAGTAAAGGCTATGGTGCCTGAGATACTGGCTAACAAGAATAATGCCGTCAACATGACCAATCAGACAAAAGCCGAACTCGAAGAAGCTCTTAAGGGAATCCAGGTAATCGAACAGATCGTAAACGTTGCAAGCGCCATTCAGGGAATTGCAAGCCAGACCAATCTCCTTGCTCTTAACGCATCTATCGAGGCTGCAAGAGCCGGTGAAGCAGGAAGAGGATTTGCGGTCGTTGCTGATGAGATCAACAGCCTTGCATCAACTACAGGCAGCGAGATCGACAAGGTCAATGCTCTTACGACCGAGGTTACGGCAAACGTCAACGAGCTTTCCAAGGTCAGCAATCAGATCATCAAATTCCTTACCGACAATGTTCTTAAGGATTATGACAATCTCGAGACTCTGGCAAACAATTATATGGAAGATGCGAACTATTACAGCGAGATAAGCAGAGGTCTCGGAGCCGGTGCCGAAGAGGTAAGCCAATCAGTTTCTCAGATCAACAAAGTGCTTGAGACTATAAGCGTCGCTCAGCAAGAGCTCGGCGATGCGGTACATGATATTTCCGGAAACATGCAGAGCATTACGGAGTCAAGTGCCAACGTATCCGGCGAGACACGCGAGGTTATGGACAGTATCACAAGTCTTCAGGATACTACGGATAAATTCAACGTTTAATACAGGTATCATACCGGAGCATAACAGAAAACCACGGGGACGCCCCCGTGGTTTTCTTTTTCTTATTCATGAATAACAGCTCAAGGCTTCTCATCCGAGTCCTTCGCTCTTCGCCTGCTCTCCAATCCTTTTATTATGTATTCGTGGTATATCATATCAATGATCGCGATGCCGGGGATCGAGAGCAGCATTCCGATGATCCCGAACATATTTCCTCCGACCAGGAACGCAACCATGATAAGGGTTCCCGAAACACCGAGCGAGTTTCCGAAGAGCTTCGGCTTCAGGATATAACCATCGAAAAACTGTAAGATCACTGTAAATATCAGGAAAATCAACGCCTGTATAGGATTTTCCATAAGGATAACAAATGCACCGATCGCTCCTCCTATGAGCGGGCCGATCGTCGGGATCAGATTGGTTATTCCGACGACCACCGACACGAGTGAAACATAAGGCATTCCCATGATCAGCATAAATACGGCATTTATGGCTCCGATCAGAACCCCTTCTATCAGGCTGAAATAAGTGTAATGCAGGAAAATACGGCTGCACTCACCCAGAAATGCGATCACATTGTCTGCACGCTTCTCGCTTACAAGCGCATTAAGAAGTCTTACGGATCCGGCCTTGATATCGTCCTTGGAACCGATAAAATAGATCGCCATGATAACCGCAAGAACAAATGACATCAGTCCCTTTCCGGCTCCCAGGAGCACGTCCATTATTTGCGAGCTGTTATCAAGCGCAAACGAAGAGACCGCCGCTACCGTGTCCTTCATGCCCATGATCTTTCCGGATGATATCCCTATCCTGGACAGATCGATCCCCATGTCCGTGAGTTCGCGGGTTAATGTCGGATAGTATTTCGCAAACCGGTCCGCAAAACTGCTTATGCTGGCGATAAGCTGAGGCAGGACCATGCCGAGCAGAAATGCGATCAGAAACAACACGATGATCACGGCTACCGTTACCGACAGCACCCATCCTCCGCCTTTGAGCTTCGATCTGAACACCTTTTTCTGAATGGCAAGCGCGATCGGGTTGATCAGATATGCGAGTATACCTCCGATTATAACCTCGCTGAAGAACCCGATAAAAACTCCGAGCGCTGATGCGACCACACCGCAATTTCTAAGCAGCAGGTATACCGCTACCGTTATGCATCCCACCACGGACAGGCACAAAATGATGAGTTTCTTATTGTCTTTCAGATCTTTCCAATTCATTCGTCAGTATTCTCCCTTTAACTCTCTTCGTTCACAGCTTGTCAGGTTAATAATATGGTTACCGGTACATGAACATCACTCATTCCCTGAAATGATTTTTGTCAAAGTAATCTTCAACTTCCCGGATGGTATTGTTCATGTTTTCAACGTCTACAGAAACATGCCCGGTTTCAAGGGAATGGTTACCTCCTTCAATGATCCTGTAGCGGATATTCTTGGAAATGCAAAGATCCCGTATCGTATCGGGTTCCACCCACGGATCCTTATCCCCGAAGAACACAATCCCGTTTCCTTCCTTTGCATGAGAGAGTGTCTGCGGGAAAGGCGTATAATACACCTGTCCGGCAGGGATATCGTGTTTGGCCGCATATACACTTGCGGCAACAGTTCCGATACTCTTGGATACGAATATGATATCCTCGCAGGATGAGAAGTCTTCCTCTTTAAGCTGTTCCTCGGCCAGGGACACTGCCAGATCAAAAGCCGACAGTATTGTGTCCTTATCCTTCAGGGATCCCTTATCAATGCCGTTAAACTCGACAACGATCACGTCATAGCCGTGCTCCGATGCGATCTTTTTGGAATAATACAGCAACGGTTTGTCGATATTGTATCCGATACCCTGAAAGATGACTGCCACCTTCCTCTTTTGCATGTTCTCTCCTTTCCCCACGCTTCTCTTTTCCAAACAGGGATTGCCGCCCTTATCTACAGTTCGTGATAATACGGACAGATGTTCTCATAATGACCATCCTTCATGCGAAATCCACCGGGAATGGTCCCGAGCTGCGTAAAACCAAGGCGCTCATACAGGTGTCTGGCATGTGTATTGCTCTCAACGACCGCATTGAACTGGAGCACTCGAAATCCGAGTTCCTTACCTTTCTTCAGACAATCCAGGACCAGTTGCTCCCCGATGTGTCTGCCTCTGGCATCTGATGAAACAGCATAGCTCGCATTACAGATATGACCGCATCGTCCGACATTATTGGGATGCAATATATACAGTCCGAATACCTTACCATCCTCTTCGGCTACACCGGTATAACTCTGGGATGCAAAGAATTCAGCGCCGCTTTCCTCATCCAGCAGTTCCTCCTGCGGGAAAGCGATACCGTCTTCCACCACCTCGTTCCATATCCTTATGATCTCCGGCAGATCCCGGTCAATAGATTTTCTGATGATCATTTCCTCATCTCCCGCAATGATTTTCGCGGGATAATAATACCGTAATTATCTCATCGTGACAACATGATCTATATACCCAACCCGAGCACCAAAAATACGGAGACCGTTTCCTATTTCGTTAAAGACAAGCAAAACATAAACAGAACCCGGCAGATAATGAATCTTACCGGGTTCTTGTCAGGTGATCGGGATTGGCCGGGTATTCCCATTTTCGCCATTCATAATCACCCCAATCAACTCTCACCTAACGTTTTTTTGACTTTGAATATAAGTCTCAATATCGGTTCAATGAACTTCGGAGATTTAATAACCACTATCTTCATTCCGCCCGTTACATTCATAAGTTCTTCTTCTCTGACTTTTATCATTTCTTCTCCTCCTTATACTTCAAACCTGATCTTCACGTTCTTTCATCTATTTCAGGAAGAATCCTGTCCTTCTCTGGTGAATTCATAATAGCAGCACTCACGTCACAGAAACGTCACACTATAATCTCTTCCGTGCCTTTTGCAAGGAATAATCCCGATACATAAAAAATTCCCGATATAAATGGCTATCCTTATCTTAATCCTTTCGCCAAATCATATGCCCTTTGCGAAAATGTTTCGATTCTTTCTTCTCTATTTATATCATTACCATAGCCTCTGGTCATTTCG
>JAEEJD010000192.1 GCA_016281675.1 Lachnospiraceae bacterium | reverse complement strand
GTCGTCGACAGGCATCTTCGCAGTGAGCTTCCGTTCATGGCAACGGAGAACATAATGATGGATGCGGTGAAGGCCGGGGGTAACCGTCAGGAGCTTCACGAATCGATCAGAAAGCTTTCGATGGAAGCAGGCAAACATATCAAACAGGACGGTGCGGATAATGACCTTCTGGAACTGATCGCGGCATCGGATGACTTTGATCTTACGCTCGAAGAGCTTAACGGATATATGGTTCCGGCAGACTATACCGGAAGGAGTGCGGATCAGGTCGACAGATATCTTGCCGACTTCGTTGAGCCCGTGCTTTCAAAAAATAAAGATCTGCTTGGAGTGGAGGCTCAGATACTCGTCTGAGTAAGATACCATGGACAGAAAAAAGAGAACCCGATTTATCATAGTTATAGGATGCATTCTGGCCGTTCTTCTCGCTCTGATCATCATGACGGGCGGTTCAAAGGAAGAAGAGCCGATAAAAATGGTCATGAAGGATGCGGTTCTTCATGAGTATGCAAAGGTCAGATTCCTCGGCATTATGGATGTTAATCCTGCCGTCATATCTGCGTACACGGTCACAGGTATCATATTTGTATTTTCACTGATAGTCAGGATATTTGTGATACCCAGGTTTAAAGTTGTGCCCGGGAAGTTCCAGCTTCTTTTGGAACAGGCAGTCGGGATCTTTGACGGGCTTGCAACGTCAAACAGTCCCCAGAGGCACAAGTTCCTCGGAGCCTATGTGTTCACGGCCGGAACATATATCTTTATCGGAACTATGTTTGAACTTCTCGGAGAAATGGTTCCGACGATCTCCGGCGGATCGGTCGCACTTCCGGCGCCTCTTGCAGACATCAACGGCGCGATATCAATGGGTGTATTTTCATACTGCGTTATTCTCTCGGGAGGAATCGCGGGAAACAGGATCAAGGGTGTCCTCGGCACGCTTAAGGATTTCTCGTTGCCGATATCGATGAGTTTCCGTCTGTTCGGTGCGCTCCTTTCGGGTGCGCTCGTTACCGAACTCGTGTATTACTATATAACGACAAGTTTTATCATACCAATATTTGTCGCTGTCATGTTCACGATGCTGCATGCCCTCATTCAGGCATACGTGCTGACGATGTTGACGGCACTTTTCTACGGTGAAGTAAGCAGTAAGGAGGAAGAATGAATTGAGAAATCTATTAGTTAAGATCGCAGCGATACTTATGCTCGTACTTGCGGTGGGAGCATTCGCAAAGCCGGTGACGGTATCGGCGGCAGCATCCGATGAAGTGGAATATGTAACGATGTCGGATGAGGCATCAATCACCAATTCCAAAGCGTGGGCCGCCGGGATCGCGATTGCGGTTGTAGCCGCGGCAGGTGCGCTTTCAATGGGACTTGTTATCTGGAAAACCGTTGAGAGCATTGCGAGACAGCCCGAAGCGGAAGGCAAGATAAGGACCGTAATGATGCTCGGACTCGTGTTCGTCGAGACGGCGATCATTTATGCTCTTATCGTTGCTATTCTGATCATATTCGTTCTCTGATCGAAGGAAGGGATGGATTATGCCTCTTAACATTGATCCGCAGCAGATCCTGCTGCATATGTTCAATCTGGTCCTTCTGTTCGGGATCCTATATGTTCTTTTATACAAGCCCGTACATGATTTCATGGAAAAGAGGGAAGATGAATACCGCAAGAGAGAACAGGACACGAAGGATGCTCTCGATAAAGCCAATCAGCTGAAGGCCGACTATGAGAATAAACTGTCCGAGGCGGAGAAGGAGAATGCCCAAAAGCGTGCGGAGATAAGCGCCCAGGCAGAGTCCGCGCGTGAGAAGATCATTTCCGACGCCCATGCACAGGCAGATGTGATAGTAAATGACGCAAGAAGCAAGGCGCAGAAGGAACATGACCGTCTGATAGCCAGAGCTCAGACCGAGATAGCCGATTACGTGTCAAAAGCCGCCGAGAAGGTTTGTATGGAACAGGACAGCCTGACGGATGATTTTGACTCCTTCTTCGAAAGCATTGAATCTCAGAAGGATAACGCCAATGGATGAGAAAAGGACAGCCGTACTATACAGCAGTGATAAGCCTGCCGACAAAGATCTGGGCAGGCTGTCTGATTTTCTGCAGAAAAAGTACAACGAGCCGATATCGATAGGATGGAAGAAGAGTCCCGAGGTCACCGGAGGTTTCAGGCTTGTCGTCGGTACCGATGTATATGACTGGAACAAGCTCGGAAGACTCAGACAGCTTCAGGATGCGCTTCTTGCACTTAAAGACGAGCGCACGGATATCATACCGCTGATCAAGGATACCCTTACTCATTGGACCCCTACCGTTATGGTCAATGAGATTGGTACGGTCACGAGTGTCGGTGACGGTATCGCAACGGTAAAGGGACTGTCGGATACGACGTACGGCGAGATACTCCTGTTTTCGGGCGGAGTTCGCGGTATGGCGCTTGACTTAAGACGCGATGAGATCGCCTGTATTCTCTTTGACACCGAAGAGGAAGTGTGCGAGGGAAGTACCGTCAAGCGTACGGGAAGAGTTGCCGGGGTACCGGTCGGTGAAGGATTCCTCGGAAGGGTAACGGATCCTCTCGGTGTTCCGATCGATGATCTTGGTGAGATAATCGCGGATGATTACAGACCCGTGGAAAACGATGCCCCCGCAGTCATTGACAGGCAGAGCGTCAACACTCCGCTTGAGACCGGAATACTTGCGATTGATTCAATGTTCCCGATCGGACGCGGGCAGCGTGAACTTATCATCGGAGACCGTCAGACGGGAAAGAGTACGATAATAACCGATACGATCCTAAACCAGAAAGGTAAGGACGTACTGTGCATATATGTTGCCATCGGACAGAAGACGAGTACGGTGGCACGTCTTGTCGATACATTGAGAAAGAACGGAGCCATGGAATACACAACGGTAGTCGTCGCATCGGCAGCAGATTCGGCACCGCTCCAGTATATCGCTCCTTATGCGGGATGCGCCATGGGTGAGTACTTCATGGAAAAGGGCAGGGATGTTCTGATCGTTTACGACGATCTGACAAAGCATGCCATAGCATACCGTTCGATCAGCCTTCTTCTTGAAAGGGCACCGGGACGTGAAGCGTATCCCGGAGACGTTTTCTATCTTCATTCAAGACTGTTGGAGCGCGCCGCTCATCTTTCGGATGAAAAAGGCGGCGGAAGCCTAACGGCGCTTCCGGTCATCGAGACGCAGGAAGAAGACGTTTCGGCATACATTCCGACAAACGTCATATCGATCACCGACGGACAGATATTCCTGTCGGGAGGTTTGTTCAGACTCGGACAGCGTCCGGCTATAAATGTCGGACTGTCGGTATCGCGTGTCGGCGGTGACGCACAGACGAAGGCGATGAAGAAAGCGGCGGGAACGCTCAGACTCGATCTGGCACAGTATCGTGAGATGGAAACGTTCTCACAGTTTTCGGGCGATATGGATGAAGCTACAAAGCGTCAGATCAGATACGGGGAAGGCCTGATGAACATCCTTCGCCAGAAACAGAACAGCCCGAGGACGCTTCCGGAGCAGGTATTCATGCTCGTTATCGCGACAACCGACAAGTTCGAAAAGATAGATTACGAAACGATCGGAGAGAAGATAGAAGGGATCGTTAAGAGCGCGATGGGAGAACTTCCCGATATCGTTATGCGCATAGAGAACGAAGGTATGCTGACCGATGAGGACAGGCAGAGAATATACGAGACGGTGATAAGACAGAATGTCTGACGTAAGAGAGATTAGATCGCGAATGAAGTCGGTCGCGGATACGGAGAAGATCACGAAGGCAATGTACATGATCTCCTCGAGTAAGATGCGAAAAGCCAAAGCCGAGCTCGAACGCACACGGCCGCATTTTGATGCTTTAAACCGCGAGATAAAAAGGATATTCCGATCGAAGGACAAAATTAAGAGTCCCTACATGTATCCTGCCGACGGTTCCCACGACCTTCCCGGAGCATACGCGTATATCGTCGTAACATCGGACAAGGGTCTTGCGGGATTTTATAACCATGCGGTCATAAAGGAATTCGAGAGTCAGATGACCGATCACGAGAGCCGTTATTTCATGGTCGGAGACTACGGATGCAAATACTGCGATGCACTCGGAATCGAATATGACGACGAGTTCAGATTCTCCGCGGATAATCCTACCATGAGACGTACAAGACGGATGGCGGAATACATACTGTCGTTGTATGACGAAGGAAAAGTATCCAAGATATTTTTGATATATACAGACATGGAAAACAGTATTTCGCAGAAAGCGAAGACCGTAAGGCTTCTTCCGTTTCACCGGGGTGATTTTCTCGAAGAGAGTGAACGCGAGGACGTGAGCTTTACGTTTTATCCCTCACCGGAGAGCGTTCTCGATAACATTGTGAGAAGTTATGTTGCGGAATACCTGTACAGCGCGCTCGTTGACAGCTTCTGCTGCGAGCAGAGTGCGAGGATGAATGCGATGGATGAGGCCGACAGAAATGCGGCCGAACTTATGAACTCGCTCAGGCTGGAGTATAACCACGCACGCCAGAGCAAGATAACACAGGAGATCACGGAGATCTCGGCAGGTGCCAGAGCTCTTCGCAAGAAAAAGAACAGGGGTGCGAACTGAATGGAAGGAAAGATAGTTCAGATATCAGGCCCCGTCGTTGACGTTCAATTCGAAAACGGCGGATTGCCGAAGATCCGCGAGGCACTTTACACGGTCCTTGACGACAAGAAGATATATATGGAAGCCGAGCAGCACATAGGAAAAGAATCGGTGCGCTGCATCATGATGGGAAAGAGCGAAGGCTTAAAGCGCGGCATGAGCGTTACGGCAACGGGTTCTCCCATCAAAGTGCCGGTAGGAGATGTTACGCTCGGAAGGATGTGGAACGTTCTCGGAGATCCGATAGACGGACTGGGGCCCTCACCCGAATCAAACGAACGCTGGAGCATTCACAGGAAGGCCCCTTCGTTTGCACAGCAGAAGCCTGCCATAGAAATACTTGAGACGGGACTTAAGGTTATAGATCTTATAGAGCCTTACGCAAAGGGCGGAAAGATCGGACTGTTCGGAGGAGCCGGTGTCGGAAAGACGGTCCTGATACAGGAGATGATCCACAATGT
>JAEEJD010000191.1 GCA_016281675.1 Lachnospiraceae bacterium | reverse complement strand
GGTCTCGGAAAGATGTTCGGATTCGAATTTGCCGAGAACTTCAATTATCCGTATATTTCAAGATCCGTAACGGAGTTCTGGAGAAGATGGCATATCACACTCGGAAGCTGGTTTCGGGATTACCTGTACATTCCGCTCGGAGGTAACAGACGCGGTAACGTGTACGTCAATCTTCTGATCGTTTTCCTTGCCACGGGACTGTGGCACGGGGCCGCATGGGGATTTGTCGTATGGGGACTGTGGCACGGACTGTTTATGCTGATCGAGCGTGCTCTTAAGGGAAAGAAACTTCCGTTTGCACTTCCGGCATTTGTATCTTCCGCACTTAAATGGGGCTACACGATACTCGCGGTATCGATCGGATGGGTCATGTTCAAGATCGAGGATATCGCGCAGGCGCTGTCATACATAAAGGTAATGTTCCACCTTGAACATCACGATTATAATGCGTTCTCACTCGGATTTTTCCTTGATGCGAGACTTGCGTTCTTCCTGATAATAGCTCTCTTGGCATGTGTTCCGTGGGCACAGGTATTACCGAGACTTGTAAGTGCGCGTATCGCCGAATTTACCGACAGCGACAAAAAGGTTCCGAGGATCGCAAGGCATGCCTGCCTTCTTATGCTTCTCGTTATCAGTTTCATATTCATAGTCAACACAACGTATTCACCGTTTATATATTTTCAGTTTTAATCTATGGGTAAGCTTAAGATCGACAAAAACAGCATACCGTCAGTGGTATTTATCACCCTGTTCTGCCTGCTCCTTGTGTTGCCGGTGTTCTTCATGAACCTTAAGAAGAACCAGACGAGCGAGTATGAGAACAAGATGCTCGAGGAGTGGCCCGAGTTCGAGTTCTCGGAAGATTATATGAAATCGGTATACGACTATGTCAACGACAGGATCGGTTTCAGAGAGGGAGCCATCGCCGTTTATACCGAAGCTAACAACGCCCTGTTCGGCGCAATGGTCAACCCGCTGTTCATGTGGGGCGAGGATGGTCATATATATTACAAGGACAAGGATTATATCGCGGCATATCAGAGACTCAACACCGATAAGGAATACATCGATTCAATGGTGGAGTTTCTGGAGAAGACGAATGACTATTTACAGTCCAAGGATATAAAGTTCCTGTATTTCGTTTGCCCCGACAAGAAGACGATATATCCCGAATATTTCCCGAAAACGGTTCACGTCAATAACGAAAACGAATCGGTGCTTTCGTATCTCGATTCGAAGATGGCATCGTCGGGAGTATGCTATATCGATCCGAGAGACGAACTTGAGGCGGCCAAAGGTGACGATCTTTTGTACAACAAACTCTATGACGTTACACACTGGAACGACAGGGGCGCGTTCATAGGTCACGAACTGATCGACGAAAAGATCAGGGAATGGTTTGATGACGTTCCGCCGCTTAACAGGGACAACTTCGATCTTAACACCGTCCATGTTGACACACTTGATAATGCGAAGTTTTCCATAGACGAGGATGTGCCGCTCTACTCGCTCAGGGACGATCTTACCGCGGATTACACGGAACTTTTGAAGCCTTCAATGGACTGCAGTACCGACACGTTCTACACGCATCATATTAACGAGAGCGCACCGAACAACAGAAGACTTCTTGTCTTTACCGACAGTTATTTCCAGTCGTACCAGAAGTTTTACGATAACCGTTTTAAGGAAGTATATTTTGTTCACAGACAGAACAGCGATTACGTTCAGTATTTCGTGAATCTGACGTTTCCCGATATGGTCATCTTCGAGACGGCGGAACGTTCTATATCGAGCGAGATGCCGATAACGAGCGATTTTTCCGGGTACTATTACGAACCTCCCTATAAAGGCGACGGAGTATACAGCGACAATCCGGGTGTTACATACGATGTCACTTCCGTTTCGGGCGGAAGAGTTGAAGGATCGAAGATCGTGCTCGATCCAAACGACATGACTTCGATATTCAAGATCGAAGGAGTGGTTAACGCTCCGGAGGATCTCGGTAAGATCGATGTATATGCAAAGACGGATGACGAATGCATCGAAACGGATTACTGTCTGCTTCACAGGCAGTCTGAGGAAGAGGGAGTGAACAGATTCTCGCTGAGCATTCAGAGAAGGTTCATGGTACAGTCGCAGATCGATCTGTTCGCATACAGTGAGACCGACGGTAAGACGTATCTTCTTGAAACGTTTGAGGTAACATACGATGGCTGAAAAAAAGATCCCCATGATACGCATCAGGGGCGCAAAAGAGCATAATCTCAAAGATATCGATATAGACATCCCCAGAAATGAACTGGTCGTACTGACTGGACTTTCCGGGTCCGGAAAATCATCACTGGCGTTTGACACCATCTATGCGGAAGGACAGAGACGATACATGGAATCGCTGTCGTCCTATGCAAGGCAGTTTCTGGGCCAGATGGAAAAGCCCGAAGTTGATTCGATAGAGGGACTTCCTCCCGCTATATCGATAGATCAGAAATCAACGAACAAGAACCCCAGATCTACTGTGGGGACCGTAACGGAAATATATGATTATTTCCGTCTTTTGTATGCAAGGATAGGTACGCCGCATTGTCCGAACTGCGGCAAGGAGATAAAGCGCCAAAGCGTTGACCAGATGACGGATTTTGTCATGAGTCTTCCGGAAGGAACGAAGATCCAGCTTCTTGCTCCCGTAGTCAGGGGCCGTAAAGGTGAGCATTCAAAAGTGTTCGAGCGCGCCGCAAAGAGCGGTTATGTAAGAGTACGTGTTGACGGCAATATGTATGAGCTTTCCGAGGATATAAAGCTAGACAAGAATATTAAGCACAATATCGAGATAATCGTCGACAGACTTGTGGTCAAAGAAGGCATCAACAAAAGACTGACGGACTCGATAGAGACCGTCATGCAACTGTCGGACGGACTCGTATATGTTGACGTAATTGACGGCAAGATGCTGACTTTCTCCCAGAGCTTTTCATGTCCGGACTGTAATATAAGCATTGACGAGATTGAACCGAGAAGTTTCTCGTTCAACAATCCGTTCGGTGCATGCCCGGAGTGTGCGGGACTCGGATACAAGATGAGATTCGATGAGGACCTGATCATTCCCGATAAGTCGCTTTCGATCATGGAAGGAGCGATAGCCGTTCCGGGATGGCAGTCATGTAACGACAAGAGCAGTTTCACGTATGCGACACTCGATGCCATGCGGAAAAAATACAAGTTCAGTCTTGATACACCGTTTGAAAAATACCCGAAAAAGATACACGATCTTATCATCGACGGAACGGGCGGAGAAGTCCTGAAAGTATCCTATAAGGGTATGCGCGGAGAGGGCGTTTATGATGTTCCCTTTGAGGGTATCATCAAAAATGTCGAGAGAAGATACAGAGAGACCGCTTCAGAAAGTTCCAAAGCCGAATACGAAACGTTCATGAGATTCACACCGTGTGATGCCTGCCACGGCATGAGGCTCAAGCCCGGTGCGCTGGCTGTGACTGTCGGAGGACTCAACATCCACGAGATGACAAATATGTCGATAGTAAAGCTTAAGGATTTTGTTGACGGTCTGAAACTTACGAAACAGCAGGAACTCATCGGGGCCAGAATTCTGAAAGAGATAAAGGCCAGACTCGGGTTCCTCGTTGAGGTCGGACTTGACTACCTGGCGCTTGCAAGAGCAACGGGATCGCTCTCGGGCGGAGAAGCCCAGAGAATAAGACTTGCGACCCAGATAGGTTCGGGTCTTGTAGGCGTAGCGTATATACTTGACGAGCCGAGCATCGGACTTCACCAGAGGGATAACGGAAAACTGCTCGGTGCTCTTGCCAATCTCAGAGATCTCGGGAACAGCCTTATCGTGGTCGAACATGACGAAGAGACCATGATGGCGGCGGATCATATAGTGGATATTGGACCGGGAGCGGGAAGCGAGGGCGGCAAGGTCGTTGCCTGCGGCAGCGTTTCCGACATCATGAAGTGCAAAGATTCCGTGACCGGAAGATACCTCAGTCACGAACTGTTCATACCCGTTCCTGCTAAGCGCCGTAAGCCCAAGAAGTTCCTGAAGATAAAAGGAGCATGCGAGAATAACCTCAAGGGCATAAACGTGGATATACCCCTCGGAGTATTTACATGCGTCACGGGAGTATCGGGATCCGGAAAGAGCTCGCTCATAAACGAGATACTGTATAAACGCCTCGCCCGTGATCTTAACAGGGCAAGGACAATACCCGGAAAGCATGACGGGATCGACGGGATTAAGGAACTGGACAAGATAATCGCGATAGACCAGTCTCCGATAGGAAGAACACCCAGATCCAATCCCGCAACGTATACCGGAGCGTTCGACCTTATAAGGGATCTGTTCGCAACGACAAGAGATGCGAAGGAAAGAGGATACGCAAAGGGACGATTTTCGTTCAACGTAAAAGGCGGAAGATGCGAAGCCTGCAGCGGAGATGGTATAATAAAGATCGAGATGCATTTCCTTCCCGATGTGTATGTGCCGTGTGAGGTCTGCAAGGGAAAGAGATACAACAGGGAAACTCTCGAGGTCAGGTACAAGGGAAAGAACATTTACGATGTTCTCGACATGACCGTGGAAGAGGCATTGCCGTTCTTCGAGAACATTCCGGCAATAAGAAGAAAGATAGAAACACTTAACGAGGTCGGACTCGGATACATCAAGCTCGGACAGCCTTCAACGACACTGTCGGGAGGAGAGGCGCAGCGTATCAAACTTGCGACGGAACTGTCGAGAAGAAGTACGGGCAGGACCATATATATCCTTGATGAACCGACGACCGGACTTCATTTTGCGGATGTTCACAAGCTTGTCGAGATACTCCAGAGACTTACGGAAGGCGGTAACACCGTCGTTGTTATCGAGCATAATCTCGACGTGATCAAGACCGCGGACTACATCATCGATCTCGGACCGGAAGGCGGAGACGGAGGCGGACAGGTCATAGCGAAAGGCACGCCCGAGGAAGTTGCCAAGGACAAGGGATCATATACCGGAGCATATGTGGCTCCGCTCTTAAAACGGGATAAATCAAAATGAGCATTTACAAAAACGTCATTAAGAGGATCATCGATATCGTACTGTCGGGGATAGGTATCATAGTTGCCGCGATACCGATGCTCGTTGTCGCCGTGATGATCAAGATCGACTCACCGGGACCGGTGTTCTTCAAACAGAAACGTGTCGGGATACACAGATCCCATTTCATGATAATAAAGTTCCGTTCGATGCCGGTGAGTGCGCCGAAGGATACACCGACACATGAACTCAAGAACGCCGCATCGCTCCTGTCACCTTTTCAGGAGGCGATCAGGAAATATTCTATCGATGAGATACCCCAGCTTTTCAACATATTTGCCGGACAGATGAGTTTTGTCGGACCGCGCCCCGCTCTGTGGAATCAGTATGATCTTCTCGATGAGCGGGACAAGTACGGTGCGAACGACGTGAAGCCGGGACTTACCGGATGGGCTCAGATAAACGGAAGAGATGAACTTCCGATCGACGTCAAGGCGGCATATGACGGCGAGTATGTCAAAAAATTAAGTTTTGCGTTCGATTTAAAGTGCTTTTTCGGAACGTTCTTTGCGGTGGCAAAGGCAGAGGGCGTGAGCGAAGGGGGACCGAAGAATGGATGAGATACTGGCCATAACCGGGATAACCGGCAAATCGGGACAGGCATTTGCCTACCGCCTGGAACAGAATCAGGAGAAGATCAGGAAGATGTTTCCCGGAGGGATACGGCTTCTTCTTCACAAAGAACGGGAGAGGGATAAAGATATCCTTCCCTCTTTTGATGTCCAGTGTATGTACGGCGATCTGGAGGATGAACTGTTTCTCGGAGAGGCATTCCTCGGTGTCGATACGATCGTTCATATAGCCGGGATCCACTGGTCGAGACAGATAGTACATGCGGCGGCAAACAACTTTGTCAGAAGGATGATATGCGTTCACACCACAGGCATCTATTCCAAGTACAAAGAGGCCGGTGAGGAATACAGGAACATAGACGATTTCGTATACATGATGTCGAAGAGCAAAAATATAATTCTGACGATACTTCGTCCGACGATGATATACGGAACGATAAACGATCATAACGTGGCATCGTTTATAAGGATGGTTGATAAGCTCCCGTTCATGCCGGTTGTCAACAATGCCGAGTACGAACTTCAGCCGGTTCATTTCGCCGATCTCGGAAAGGCTTATTACGATGTTCTTGTGAGCGAGAAGATAACGGGCGGACACGATTATATTCTCTCGGGCGGAGAGGAGATAACGCTTCGGGATATGCTGATCGAAATGGGTGCATATCTGTCGAAGAGAATGCGGTTTGTAAGTGTCCCGTTCCCGATTGCCTATGCGGGTGCATGGTTTTTCTATCTCGTATCGATAGGAAAGATAGACCTTCGCGAAAAAGTCCAGAGGCTGTGCGAGCCGAGAGTGTATCCTCACGAGGAGGCTTCGCGTGATTTCGGATACGACCCGAGGACGTTTCGAAGTGCCATAGGCGATGAGGTAAGAGAGTACCTGGAAGCGAAGGGCAAGAAAGAAAAGCGTGACGACAGACAATGAAGATATTGGTAGTATGTCAGTATTATCATCCGGAACCGTTCAGGATACATGAGGTCTGTGAAGAACTTGTAAGGCGCGGACACGATGTAACCGTTCTTACGGGACTTCCCAATTACCCGATGGGTGTTATCCCGGAGGAATACAAGGCCAAAGAGCACAGAGACGAAACGGTAAACGGTGTGCATATAATCCGCGTCAAGGAGCGTCCGAGGACCCCCGGCAAAGTCGGACTTGCACGCAACTATGTGTCCTTCGTGTGGCACGGATGCATTAAGGCCCTATTCATGAAGAAGGACTTTGATGTGATATTCGTCTATCAGTTATCTCCGGTCCTGATGGCCATACCCGCGTATGTGGCAAAGTGGTTCGGAAGAACGAAGAACCTCGCTCTTTACTGCCTCGATCTTTGGCCGGCAAGTCTGGCGAGTCTCGGGATCGATAAGAACAGCATGTTCTACAGATTCATGAGATCCGTAAGCATACGCATCTATAAGGGAGCGAATGTGACGGGTTATACATCCCGAATGTTTGAGACGTACTTCAGGGAAGAACTCGGGATCGGTTCGGGCAAGTATGTCCATATACCGCAGTTTGCGGATGAGTTGTTTTCCGATGTTGCCGCAAAGGAAGAGACGGATAACATCGATTACGTGTTTGCCGGAAATGTCGGAAACATGCAGAGTGTGGATACGATCATCAAAGCGGCTGCGCTCGTACGCGACGAAAGGATCAGATGGCATATCGTCGGAGACGGTTTTGCACTCGATGAATGCAAGAAACTGTGTGACGATATGAATCTTAATGATAAGGTTACGTTCTATGGCAGGCTTCCGGTTGAGAGTATGCCGAAGTTTTATGCGATGGCTGATGCGATGATAGTAACGCTTGCCGATAACGATCTTATAAGCTATACGCTTCCGGGTAAGATCCAGTCTTATATGGCAGCGGGCAGGGCGGTCATAGCGGCGGCAAACGGAGAGACAAAAGCGGTCGTTGACGAGAGCGGATGCGGCATGTGTGCGCCGGCAGAGGATGAGAAGGCGCTTGCCGATATCGCGGACAAAATGGCCAAGTCGGGTGATTTTCGCCGTATGGGCGAGGCTTCACGAAGCTATTACGATGAACATTTCACGAAGACGCGTCATATCGATCTGATAGAGAAGATGCTGAAGGAGTGCGTAGGATAAAATGGCTGATATCACTGCGATCATTCTGACGAAGAATGAGGAAGTAAACATCAAAAAGTGCATAGAGTCGATAAAGCCGATAGTCAGAAGGATCATAGTCGTTGATTCGGGAAGCACCGATGATACGGTATCGATCGCAAAGGATCTTGGTGCAGATGTTCTTGTCAACGAACTCAAACCGTTCCTTTATGCGAAGCAGTTTCTCTACGGGATGGAGCACGGGAATATCACGACAAAGTGGGTATTTCGTATCGACGCCGATGAGGAGCTGACGAAAGAGTCGGCGGCGGAGATAGACAAGCTTTGCAACGAGAACGAGGACACCGATGTTAACGGCATCGTGGTCAGATTTGAGGTAAACTTTATGGGGCGCGCGATCCGTCACGGCGGAGTGTATCCGCTTCGAAAGCTCCTTCTCTTCAAATACGGCAAAGGAAACATCGAGGATCGCTGCATGGACGAGCACTGCGTACTCTATGAGGGCCGAAGCGTCGAAGTACGGCATGACAGCCTGCATCATGACGACAAAGGGCTGTCCGCATGGATAGACAAGCACAACAATTACTCCACGAGAGAGATGCAGGACTATTTCAACAGCCTCGCTTTTTCGGGTTCAACCGGACTCGGCGGCGAACATGCTCTTGACGCGAAGGCGAAGTTCAAGAGGTTCCTGCGCTGGAAGATATATTACAGACTACCCGCCGGATTCAGGGCGTATGCGTATTATTTCTACAGATACTACATCCGTCTCGGATTTCTTGACGGCAGGGAGGGAAAGATATTCTGCTTCATGCAGGCATACTGGTACCGATTTCTCGTTGACGCGAAGATATACGAGAATGAGAAACAGGGACGACTCTGATTATGCGTAAGATTTTGATCATAACGGGAAGATATCTGCCCGGATACCGTGACGGCGGGCCGGTAAGGTCGATCGTCAACCTCACGCAGTGGATGGGCGGCGAATACGATCTCCGGATCATGTGCCTTGACCGCGATCACGGAGATGACAGACCGTACCCCGACATCACGGCGGGCGAATATAATACGGTCGGATCCGCAAAGGTCTGGTACACGAAAGCGTTTACCGCCGAAGATATCGAAAGATTGGCAGCGGATGCGGATGTCGTGTATGTGTGCGGCCCGTACGGAGATTATGCCCGTATCGCGATGAAACTTAAGAAGGCGGGGAAAATCACGGCGCCGCTGTTTGTCGCATCCATGGGGTCTTTTTCTCCCAAAGCGTTTAAGATAAAAGGATTTAAGAAGCGCCTGTTCATCCGATATATGAAGATGGCAGGTCTGTTTGAATACGTTACCTGGTCCGTCTCGTCCGAAAGGGAGGAGAAGGAACTGAAGAACGTTATCGGGAAAGACAGTGTATGCGTTATCGCTACGGATCTTCCGAGACGGGGCCTTACCGAGCATAAGCGCATCAAAGAGGAAGGCCTTCTGAAAATGTGCTTTATCTCGCGAATCTCACGCAAGAAAAATCTGACAGTCATTCCCGACATGATCGGAAAAGTCGATGATGATCACGCGATAAGACTTGATGTATACGGTACATGCGAGGATGCGGATTATCTTCGCGAATGTTCGCAAAAACTTGATGAGCTTAAGAAGATACGTCCGGGCTTTGAATGGGAATACAAGGGAGAGGCCGACAGCGAGAGTGTTCCGGAGATATTTGCAAACTATGATGCATTTATGTTTCCGACGCTCGGAGAGAACTACGGGCACGTTGTTGCCGAGAGTCTGTCCGCCGGATGCATTCCGGTAATAAGCGATACAACACCGTGGATGGATCTTGACGAGAACGGATGCGGTTATGTATGTCCTCTCAAAGACAAGGCCGCATTTGCAAGGGCCATCGACGAACTGTATCATATGAGCGAAGAGCAGATGGCGGATAAACGCGCAAAGTGCACAAAGTACATAAGCGCGGTAAATGAACGATCGGTGGCAGAGTCGGGCTACCGCACGATATTCGGGTAAAATGAGAATCGATAATCGAAAGAAAAATATTATAGGGATCGCGGCCGTAATGCTCGGATTTTCGCTTATACTGTCGGCGTGTTCGGGCAAAGCAGAGGCGCCCGAACAAGCGTCGGGTGTTGCCGAAGCATCAGGCGAGGAAAGCGTCGCTTCGTCCGGGGAAAAAGAGACGGTTCTTGTCACGGAAGAAGATTACAGGAATGCGCTCGCATCGGCGGATGACGATCGCAGGATCGCAATATACAAAGAGTTTGCCGGAAACTATAAGATGACCGAGGACGAGTACAAAGACTACGCGGATCTTTGCGGGAAGGCCGGAGATACCGTATCGCAGAGGGAAGCTCTGTTCATGCTTTACAGAACGGATCCGACCGAGGAGCACGGTAATCTGTTAAGTTCCGTGACGCTTAGGATAACCGACGCCGATGACGACAAGGCGGGAGAACTTTTGACAAGTCTTGTAGAAGCACTGAAGGATTGCGGATCGGGCGATTTTTCGCCGGAGGCGGCAAAAGAGATCATCGGATCGGATCACTGGAAGAAGAGCTTCTATATTGATAACGGAACATTCACGTCGAACACGGAGTATTCGGGTGATGCGCTTTTTGCCGAGGTTTCCTCGGATCAGCTTGCGACGCGCGCGGTTATAACATCTCAGGATGTCAGGTATCTGTGCGATATATCTTTCGGAGGAGTGAGTGTAGGAAGTGTCGAAGTTGCGGACAAAAAGTCAGAAGGGAAGTATTGTTACAGGCAGTTTGATCCCGAAGGGGTTGACATAATTGTTGTTAACGGCTATATTAATGATGGGCATTATGTAAACCGCCTGGATGTTACGGTAGGTGAAGTGACATACAGCGGTGAGTTTGATGATGCCGGAAAGACAAAAGAGGAGCAGCCTGAAGGCTTTGCCGGCGTCGTGTATGCGTATGCCGAGGACGGCAGTAATTATCTGTACGTCGAAAATGCGGATGCGGCGACCTGGGTTGCGAAAGCCGGGGAGATGGGATTCGGGGATTTCTGAAATGAGTGTAACAAGGCCGTTTACAATCTTGAAAAAAGTATTCATATTACTGACAATGGTAGCCGTTGTCAGCATTTTTTTTGTAATAAACGCTTATGCGGACAACTCGACCGTAAAGATAACGGTTCCTTCCGGTTACGACAATGATAAGCTGGGAATTGAGCTTGACGGTGTACCGGTGGCGCTTTCTCCCACATCAAACGAAAGGGAATACGAGGTTACGGTAAAACCTTCGTCAAAGTTTATCACGGCGATCAGGTACAACAAGGAGATCACGGATGAGAATTGCTATCCCGTCGGAATGGCCGTATGGGAAGTGATAAAGCGGGTAACGCAGGAGAGCCCCGAGGGAGGGGGATTTTCGGGCCAGACCGGACAGACCGGCGAACCCGAGACGATCGAAGTTACAAGGTATTCGGTAAGAAGGCTCGATGGATTTGACAACATACTAGGATACGAGGGATTTGCGATCAAACCGCCCACGGAGGAAAAGAGCGGAGGTATAAGATGTTCGCTCAGCATCCTCACGGATATCAAAGAAAACGGACTCAAGAACGACGACAACATTACGGAGTATTCCGTTGAGGAGTACGGACATCTTCATATACTCTCGAGAAACTGGAACGCCGGAAGCAAAAAGCATATGACGCTTGAGGATCAGCTTGTCCTCAAGGCTTCCTGTTATGTCAGGGGTGGAGCCGATCATGTGCTGAGGATCGACGGTGATAAGACGGTATTTGCCAACTCTCTTTATGATATCGTCGACTATAATGTCAACAAATACTTCAGAGGATACATCAGGCTTCATAAAGCTTCGACCGATGAAGACGTTTATCTGTACGGACCGATCGTGGGACGTAATCCTTATTATGTCGCAAAGAAGGCCGCCGAGAATTCGAGCGAGAGTTTGGAGATCAGAAACTTCGCAAGAGATGTCATAGTGGCCGTGGAAGGTGATCCGACGAATCCGCCC